>CAMDZY010000023.1 GCA_945910975.1 uncultured Clostridia bacterium
ACACGTCAAGTATTCTTGTTTCCATCCATTTCTCCTTGCCGCCAAGCCAATACCGCAATCCCCATGGCGTTATCTGTGGAGAACTGCGGCGGGCAGAATACCGGCGCAAAGCGTTGGCATTGCTCCCGCAAAAGCCGGTTTGAGGACACGCCGCCGGAAAAGACAACTTCCAATCCGGGATATTGCCGAAGCGCGGCGTCAGTTGCGCACAAAATTGCCGAGCAAACAGTACGCAGCGTATAGCTTGCCGTCGCAGCCGAATTTTGCGTCTTTGCAAAATACTGCTCCACTTTATTCTGTGCGCCGGACAGCGAAAATTCCATGCCGTTTACTTTTGGGCGAAAGCATTCCGTGTCCTCGCATTGCGCACTTAACGCGTCAAGCGCCTTGCCGCACGGAAATTGCAAGCCCAGAAGGACGCCGGCTCGGTCGATCAGTTGACCGGCAGAAATGTCCGTTGTGCCGCCGATTCGGTTGGCTTTTACACTGCACCCCTCCGGCTCTACCAGCAGCAGCTCCGTAGTTCCGCCGGACAGGTGCCATGCCAAATGCGGCTTGTCCATCAAATCCATCCGCTTTGCCGACCAAAGGGATGCAGCAATATGCCCCTGCTGGTGCGAAAACGCATAGACCGTCACGTCAAGCGCCGCGCCCAGCACACGTGCCTGTGACTCCCCTGCCAAAAAGCATGGCATATAAGACCCGTCCACGGCACGCGGACGGGTGCTGACGCCAATTGCCGAAATGGTTTGCTTTCCCACATGGCAAAACAGCCTGTCGGCAAGCTCCGGCAGGCGTTTTACATGGGCGAAAAGCGCGTCAGACTGGCGCAGACCGAGCTGCCCCGGCTTGACGTCCAGCAATCTGGAGCAATTTTCCCCGTTTGTACCGTCAAATGCTGCAATGGACGTGGTGTAGTTGCTGGTATCCAGCCCCAGCACCGTCATTGCGGAATCTCCTGCAGTGGCTTGCCGTCACGCAAAAAAGCGCCCAAAATGCCGTTGACAAAGGAGCCGACCTCGGCATCCTCATATTTCTTGACCAGATTCACCGCTTCACTGGCCGCCACATTGTCCGGGACGTCCTCAACAAAGAGCATCTCATACATGGCAAGCTCCAGCACTGCGGTCGTGTACTTTGAGATTCTATGTATTTTCCAGCCGACGGCATAGCGGCTGATCGCGTCACGCAGCGCATCGCGATGCTCGGCAACGCCTGCAACGCAAGTCTTGATATATTCCAACTGCTTCCGGTTTGGGCGCTCCCGGTAAATTTCATTCTCTTGCGCCAAATTTGCATAATAATCCTGCGCAAGCCGCGTTGCAAGAACCTGCTCCGCCGATTCGCCGGTGCATTCCATGCCGTAAATCACGTGAACTGCCAGTTCCCTGGCATCTGAACGAACCATGACAACCTCTCAGTCTTTGGGTGTCTTCGGCATCACAATACCGCAGACGTTTACATTCACCATATCGACCCGCACGCCGGTCATTGCTTCCACCGCACCGGCAACACGCTCCTGCACGGCCTTGGCCACCTCGACCACGGAGAAGTTGAATTTCACAATAATGTTACATTCCACAGCGACAGAGTTGTCCGTCATCACGAGCTTTACGCCCTTATCCGGCGTTTTCTTGCCAAGGATCGTCGCGATGTCGTTGCCAATGTTGCCGCTCAAGCCGTAGACGCCCTCGACCTCGCGCACAGCCACGGAGGTAATGGAGGCGATGACATCTTCGGAAATTCGGACGCTGCCATCCTGCTGGTCTTTTGTAATGTATTCTTTTACTTCACTCATCGGTGATCCACCTTTCGCAAAATATAGTGGTGTCGCTATTTATGGATATTATACCACAAAGCAAGCGCAAAAACAACACCAAATTATATTTCTGTGCCGCAGATAAATAACCAACAAATTTAAACGCCGAAAATTGGATATTTTGACGATTTTGTACAAAGATATTGACATTTTTCTCCATTTTATTATATTTTTTACGGAATTGTTGTTCCAATCTTATAAAGGTCATAGCGCCTACACCAAGACAGACTGCACCGCGCTTACCGAAAGCGACTTCCCTGCCGATGCGGTTGTTCCCCTGAGAACCGTTCCCACCACCGGCAACTTTGCCTGTTTTGTTCCGGCCGGCACCAAGGTTTCCGTCAACACCGCTTGGGGCGATGTACTGCACGTCAATCGTGACGGTGTGCCGCACGGCGACGGTGACTATCTGATTTGCGCCGTTGGCAAGGACGGCAAGCCTGATTTGTCCGACGTCTGGGTTGTCAATGGCAAAATCTTCCCCAGCACCTATGACATGACAAACGCCGCAAAATAATATTCTCCCTATTGTAAGTCGGGGCTGAATCAAGGTTTTCTTGATTCAGCCCCAAATTTATTTGACCTCAATCACGTGAATATCATCCATGCTGAAATCGCCCTGCGACTTGACCACATCGGCAATCAGCGCAACATCCTCCGACTGCAAACCTTCCTCCGGTGCGGCGACCGCTACCGAAATGGCATCGTCCGTGATGTAGGCGACACAATCGGTATAGCCCTTGGCGATAACCATACTCTCGATCTGCGCTTCTTGTAACGCGAGATTGACAATATCTTCCAGCTGCTTGCTGCTTGCGGTCGTGTCCTCGCCCTCGGCATAGGAAATGGTTTCCTGCAACAGGTTCACGGCCTCATCGCGCGATGTCTGGCGTGACAGGCGAATTTGTGCAAACGAATTGGCGGTGGTATCCGTGTTTTCCGAAAGCACTTCCTGCGAATTGAGTTCATCGCTGATGACCAATTTGGAATCATCCAAAATCTTATTAGCGTCCAGCGTATCCGTCAGGCTGGTTTCGGACGGCTTGCTATAGAGCCAGTTCAAATAAATGCCTGCGCTCACCAGCACCAGCACGGTTGCAACAATCGCATTGCGTTTCCAGGTTTTCATACAATCTCCTCCATCATTTCATTTTGACTACTGTGATTTTTTCGCTACCCAGCCCGGTTGCGCTGGCGACCACCTGCACAATGCGCAACTGCACCTGTGGGTCATCCGCTCCCTGGCAGACTACAACTGCACCCAAAAAAGTCGGATTCAGTACTTTGGACACCAACGCCTCCTGTCCCACATCATCGCGGGACAAAACAACGGTTGTTTCCGCAGAAGAATTTGTGGTTGCTCCGTCTGCGCTTTGGGTGCTAAGGTTCGTGTCGGTCTGGTAGAGTGTTTGCTCGCCGGATTTCAGCGTCAGCATCACCGACACATTGCCCGCGCCATCGATCTGGCGTAAAATTGACGTCAATTGCTGTTCCGTCTGCGTCTTATAGTCCGTTTCCGGCGCGGCCTGCTTTGTGACCGGTGCTGTGGATGTCTGGGCATTCCTTTTCCCGGTCGGCACCAGCATCAGTGCGATCCCCAGCACCAGAACCAACGCCGGATAGCGAAAACGCTTTAACTTCTCTGCCAGTGCCTTCCACTGCATGGTTTTCCCCGTCCTCTCATATGGTTTTCCACACCTGCCTTTGTTCTGGAATTCCCAATTCACGGCTCAGGCAGTCAGAGAGCGTTTTTTTCTGCTCTGCGCTGACCACACCTGCAATGGTGGCGCTGTAGGGATATCCGTAGCCCTCCTCCGCTGTGGCGATCGTCACCTCTACGGAAATCACCGCTCCCACTTCCGTGGCTTTGTCCAAAATATATGCTTCGGTTGTCCGCTTTATGATATCGTTCACATTTTTCGTGGTTTCCTCCTGCATCTGCTCTAATGATTGACCGTCGATCGTGTCGAGCTTGAGAGAGATCTCATCCAGATTTAAATTCACCAGCGGCGAGAGTACCGTCAGCGTCAAAATTGCGCCGCCGGACAGTGCCGCTATTTTTTTCATGCGCGGCATCGTCAGCATCGATTGCCCCACTGCAACGATCATCCCCGCCGCCACCAACATCATGATATATCCGCAAATTTTTGTCATCCGATCACCCGCAAGGAACAAACCGTGGAAATCAACAGCATCAATGCACATGTTCCTGTCATTCCCAGCAAAAACCCCATCGCGGTAGACAAATCCCCTACCAGCTCCACATGGTTTTTGCTCCCAACTGTTCCGCAAACCGCCTTTGTCACCTTTAAAATCAGATAATGGATCGCCATCCGCAGCAGCGGCGTCACGCACACTGCCAACACAGCCAACATTCCAAAAATTCCGATGGAATTTTTCAGAAGCGACGCGCTGACCAATACCGTTTCCGAGGCATCGGAAATGATTCCACCAACGACCGGGATCATGTTGCCAATGGCCAGCTTCGCTGCCTTGACGGACGCGGCGTCAGCACTGCCGGAGATGATGCCGGAAATCGTCAGATAGCCGGTAAAAATGTACAAAATTGCCTTTAAACTGGTTGAAATCAGCCACGATATAAAGTCGCGAATCGAATCCAGCAAGTGATTTGCCATCGCTGCATTGGCCGTGGCCACGCCGATAAATAGATACACCATTGGCACCAACAGCTTAGACACCATAGCGGAAAGCACATTGGTGAACAAAACCGTGCCGGTATACAGCGCCGTGCCGCTGCTCACACCGCCGGATGCAATGGTAGATGATGCCAGTGCCGGCAGCAGCAAGGTACTATCATCCCTGCGCGATTGCGCCGTCTTTGAGCCCAGTTAAATCATTGCCTGAAACGCAAACGCACACGCTGTTGTAATGCCCAGCGCACCGGCAATTGCTACAGGCTGTATTCCCTCTGCTTCGTGAACAGTGCGCAGGGTTCCGCACAGCAGCACCTCGCCAATCACAACCGCAGCCAGTGCAACCGCCTGTACCAGTGTTGATCGGTTTTCCACCATCGATTTGGAAAAAATCTGCGCTGCGCCATCGGAAAAATCATTGTCGCCAAAATCAATGCCCTGTAGCATTTCCTCCGCCCCGTCCGGCAGCCCGTCCTCCAGCGCTGCTGTGCCGAATTGGTCTTCCTGAATGGTTTCAATTTCCGCCGCCTGTACCGTGATACTGAACAAGGGCAGCACCAGCAGGAACAGCAGTAGCTTTCGCATCGTTTATCCTCCTGTCATTTGATTCAGCAGCGACAGCACTGCCGTCAGCAGTGGCAAGGACAAATACAGCGCCAGCACGCCGCCGCACAGTTCCACCATTTTCGCCACGGCTGCCTGTCCCGCATCTTGGCAGATCGCCGTCGCAATTTGTGTGAGAAGCCCGATCCCAATACACTTTAACAGCGGTGTCATCAAGTTGCTATTTAATCCGGCCGTCTGTTGCAAGGTCTGCAAGAACTCGATCACGGGCTGCAAAATCTGAATGGCGGTAACGCCAAGCATGACACAGCAAGCTGCACTCAGTAAGCTGCCAAGCGCCGCATTGTCGCGTTTGAGAATCAGCGCCACAATTGCCGTCAGAATCCCCAACCCGCAAACACGCAACATGATATCCATCAGAAATGAAACAGCCGCTCCACCAGGTCAAACAAAGCGGCAATCTTTTGTGATAAAATCATCAGCACCACCACCAGCCCCGCAAGCGTTGTCATTGTTGCCTGCTCGTCCCGTCCGGAGCGAATCAACACCTGGTTGAGAATTGAAACAATAATGCCCACCGCCGCAATTTTAAAAATCAGTTCAATTTCCATATCACAACATCAATATAATCAGTGCCGCGCCAGTACACAGGCCAAGGGTTTGGTAGCTCCTGCACCGCTGGCTTTGATCCTGCTCATAGCGTTCCAAGCAAATTTTCACCCGTTTTTGCGACATCTCCAGCATGGAAACTTGGCCGTCAAGGTCAAATTGGCCGAGCGTTTGGCCAAGCTCCAGTAGGGCAAAGACGATCTCATCCGGCAGGCAGAGGCTCTTGCTCTGCTCGATTGCACGCGCCATCGCGCGTGACGTGTCGCAGGCAGCATCCTCCGACAAAATCTGTCCCAAATGGTCAAACAGCGTTTGGATCGCGCCCTTGGAGGTTTTGCATACCACCTGACACAGCTGTGGCAGTGGGGTCATTGCATATTGCAATTCACAGCGCATCACCTCAAATGCACTGCTCAGTTGACGGAGTTGGGTGGTCGTTTTCCGAATCCGCAGCGCAGCGCCAAAGCCGACCGATGCAGCCGCGCCACCAATCAAAATCATTCCAAGCCATCTAATCACATTCATTGTTCAGCCTTTCACACGTCATTTGTTTGTGCCTGTCGAGTACGATCAGATTTGCGAACAGCCTCAGTTCCAGCAATTGTCGATACATGGGGCGGCGCTGCAAGTCCTCGCGGCCATCCGCGTGTGCGGTTGCCAGCATCTGCACCCCGCAATATGAGGCGTGCATCATTGCCTGCACATCCGCACTTGCGGTGATCTCATCCACGGCGATCCACTGCGGATTCATACCGCGCAGAAGCAGCTCGATTCCCTCGGATTTGCCTGCGCCGCTCAATACATCCGTGTACCTGCCGACCTGGAGCTGCGCCGCGCCGCCGACACTGCCTGCAATCTCGCGCCGCTCATCCACCACGCCCATCCGATAGTGAAAGCGATCGGAAAGCTGCCGTATCATTTCCCGCAGAAGGGTCGTCTTTCCACAGCCGGGAGGGCCAAGAATCAGCGTAGAGCGCGGATTCGCCCAAAGGAGGTTCAGTGCTTTTTCGGCAAAGCCTGTAATTTGCCGCGCAATTCGAATGTTGGCGGAGGAGATATCGACCATACTTCGGTTGGGCTGCAATGTCCCACAAACGCCGATGCGGTGCCCCCCAGGCACAATCAGATAACCACTGCGGAGCATATCCGTTACCGCGTAGGTGGAAAAGCCGGATGCACGGTTGACCAACTGCTTGAGCATTTCCGCGTCGGCCACGATCGGCTGATCTGCATTTTTTAGCACCCATTCTCTGCCGTCAATACCAATCGTTACAGCCTGTCCCGCACGCAGGCGAATCTCCTCCAGTTTCCCCTGCTGCCCAACCGGCAGCTTCCCGACAGCCTGTACCACTGCATCCGGGCAAAATTTCAAGACCTGTTCCACTTGCAATTCCATTTGTACCACCTCGCTACATCCTATGCGCATATCACCGCATTCAGCACCTCAAAAACGCAAAAAATCCCGACCGCTTTCGCAGTCGGGATTTTGGAAAGACTTATTTTTGCTTCTTGCCGCGGAACAGGTTCCACAGGGGGCCTGCGATACACACGGAAGAATAGCAACCGCTGATAATGCCAATGCAAAGCGGCAGGGCGAAGTTTTTGATGGAGTCCACGCCGAAAATCAGCAGCATAACCATAACCAGCAAGGTGGTAATGGTGGTGTTCAAGCTGCGGGTGAAAGTGTCCCAGATGGACTTGTCCACAGTTTCGGCAAAGGTGTTATCCTGACCCAAGCGCTTGGTTTCACGGATGCGGTCGAACACAACAATCGTCGCGTTGATGGAATAGCCCAGAATGGTCAGCGCAGCCGCAATAAAGTTGCTGTTGAACGGAATCTGGAAGATGACGTACATACTCAAAATCACCAGCAGGTCGTGTACCAGGCAGCAGATAGCAGCCAGGCCGGAACGCAGCTCAAAGCGAATCGCGATGTACACCAGAATCAGTGCAATTGCCAACACGGAAGCCACGATTGCAGCCGTTTTCATGTCGGAACCAACGGAAGGAGAAACCGAGTTGATCACAGCATCGGTTGCAGCGTCAACATTGTATTCCTCGCAGATGGCAGCAGTCAGTGCTGCGCGGGTGTCACTGTCGAGCTCCGATGTTTTGATCAGAACGCCCTCGCCATTGTTCGAGGTAACAACGGAAACGGAGGATGCACCGGTTGTGTCCTTGACAATTTCTTCCACGCGGTCTGTGATGTCACGGTTGACATCGGTGTGGAGGTTATAGTTGCAGCTGGTGCCACCGGTAAAGTCAACGTCAAAATTGAACAGGTTCACGCCAAAGGGCGCCAAGATCAATGCGACGAGGCCGGTAATGATCAGCAGTGCAGAGATGATCGCAAAAACCTTAAAGTGTTTGGTGAAGCTGAAGCTTCTACATTTTTGCAGCATTTCAACTCCTCCTTTCTCAAACGCAGTAGGCCTTGAGATTGGTGATCTTCAGGCCGACAGCTGCTTTCAGCAGCAGTTTTGTGAGAACCAGCATAACCAGCATGGACAAAATAACGCCGATGAACAACGTCTGTGCAAAGCCCACGATGGAACCGGTGCCCTTGATCCACAGCACAGCAGCTGCGATCAGAGTGGTGATATTGGAGTCGAAAATAGCCCAGAACGCACGCTTATAACCGGAATCGATTGCATAGCGCACCGTTTTGCCCATCCGCAGCTCGTCCTTGACGCGCTCGAAAATAATAACGTTGGCGTCAACGGCCATGCCGATGGTCAGAATAACACCCGCAATGCCGGGCAGGCTGAGGTTGATATGGAAAATGGAAATCACAAGGCCGAACAGCAGTGCGTAAACGGTCAGGGAAATGCAGGAAGCGACGCCCATCACGCGGTACACAACCAACATGAACAGCATGACCAAGATCAAGCCGATCAGACCGGCCAGCAGGGATGTAGACAAGCTCTCCTCGCCCAGGCTGGCGCCAACGGTTTCCAAGTACGTATTCTTCAAAGAGAACGGAAGAGTACCGGCGCTGATCAAGTCAGCAAGCGCAACGGCTTCTTCGGCAGTGGAACCGGACATTTCGATTACGGCGGAGTTGCCGGTAATAGCCTGGGTGCACTGGGGATGGCTGATTTCTTCTTCGTCCAGATAGATGCTCAGATAGTTGTTTTCGCTGGACTGTCCTGCGGCAAAAGAAGTTGCTTCTTCAAACTTCTGTGCGCCTTCATCGGAGAATTCCAGAACGACCATGTTAGTGTCCATGCCGGTGGAATTACTCTGGCGGATGTCATATTTTGCACCGGTCACGTCG
Organism: uncultured Clostridia bacterium; assembly: GCA_945910975.1. GTDB lineage: Bacteria > Bacillota > Clostridia > Oscillospirales > Oscillospiraceae > JAKSPM01. The sequence continues at coordinate 8,924 of CAMDZY010000023.1, forward strand.
CTGCCGGAGATCCAAACCTTGCCCGTGTAGTCACGGAACTGCACCTGCGCAGTGCTGCCAAGGGTCTGAACTGCTTCTTCCGGGTTGGATACATCGGGGATTTCTACCACGATGCTACCGTCGGAGGTATATACATCCGCTTCGGTGAAGCCCATAGATGACAAACGGCGACGCATAACCGCGATAGCTGCGTCCAAATCTTCTTCTGTGGCGCTAATTTCGTTACCCTCACTATCCGCCGGGGCGTAGGTGATTCGTGAGCCGCCGACCAGATCAAGGCCGAGGACAACGCCATCTTGTGTTCTTTGAACACCAAGGAAGTCGATCCCCCACACGTCCATCGTGAGAAGCAACGCGATCAGTAAGACCACGATGACAATCGTCACAATACTTTTCTTCATTCTTATTGCCTCCATTATAAGGTTCGCCAAAACAGCGACCTGTATATTATAGCGCAAATTGTAGCTTCCGTCAAATAGAATTTCATATATTTTGCGGTTTTTTTACAAAAATCAAGGATTTTCTTCCTCAACTGCAGCAGCAGCGCCCTCACCGTTTTGCATTTGCAGCCATTGTTCCTTTGTGATCAGCAGTTGACGGGGTTTGGAGCCTTCGAAGGGGCCGACGATCCCGTGCTCCTCCATCTCGTCCATGATGCGGGCGGCGCGGGCATAGCCGAGCTTCAACCTGCGTTGCAGCATGGAAACCGAAGCCTGACCCGTTTCCAGAATCACCTCAACCGCAGCCGGCAACAGCTCGTCGCCGTCATTGCCGGAATCCTGCGCCGGGGCGGCAGCTTCCTTGCCCTTTCCGCTCTGCTCTGCTTTTTTCTCGATTTGCTCCATAATGTCTTCGGAGTAGTCGGGCTGTGTCTTGTTCTTAATGAACGAAACCACATCCTGCACCTCATCCTCTGTGATAAAGCAGCCCTGTACGCGCTTCGGCTTGCCCTTGCCCAACGGAGCAAAGAGCATATCGCCCTTGCCGACCAGCTTTTCTGCGCCGGCCGTGTCCAAAATAATACGCGATTCCATCGCAGATGCCACAGCGAACGCAATGCGCGAGGGAATATTTGCCTTCATCAAACCGGTAATTACATCGGCAGACGGACGCTGCGTTGCAATCACCAAGTGCATTCCGGCAGCGCGACCCATTTGTGCAATGCGGCAAATGGATTCTTCTACCTCCTTTGCGGCCACCAGCATCAAATCCGCCAGCTCATCGATCACGACCACGATCCGTTCCAGCTTTTTCTGATCCGGATCGGAGGCAACTACTTTATTATAAGAATCCATATCCCGCACGCCGATTTCCGACATCAGCCGATACCGGCGCAGCATTTCCGTCACCGTCCACTGCAAGGCACCTGCTGCCTTTTTCGGATCCGTGACAACCGGAATGAGCAAATGCGGAATCCCGTTATAAATACCCAGCTCTACCATTTTAGGGTCGACCATGATCAGGCGAACCTCGTCCGGTCTGCTTTTATACAACAGCGAGATAATCAGCGTGTTCATACACACTGATTTGCCGGAACCGGTGGTGCCGGCAATGAGCATATGCGGCAGCGTAGCAATATCGCCTATGATGCATCTGCCGCTGATATCCTTGCCGACTGCAAAGGATATCGGGCTTTTGCTGGTACGGAACGCCGCAGAATCAATAACCTCCCGCGCATATACCGTGCTGACCAGCTTGTTCGGCACCTCAATGCCGACCACGGAGATTTTATCCGGAATGGCGGAAATACGCACGCTGTCCGCGCCCAGTGACAAAGCAATATCATCCGCCAAATTGGTAACCTTCGAGAGCTTGACCCCGCGTTCCAATTCAATTTCATAGCGCGTCACGGACGGGCCGCGTGTTACATTGACAATGTGCGGCTCAATCCCGAAGCATTTGAGCGTTTCGGACAGTCTTTTGCTGTTCTCGCGCATCTCCTGCGTGCCGTCCACGGTATTTGCACCGCCCTCATGCAGCAGCTCTGTGGGCGGGAAGTGGTATTCCTGTGACGGTTCGTCTGCATTTTGCGTGATTTCCCAGGCAACCTCTGCCGCAGAACGCTTGGCCTCCTCCGGCTTGACCTTTTCCGGCAGATTCTCCAGCGGCGGCAAATCCAGCGGTGGCAGCGGAGGTTCGTGCTGCTCAGCTGTAGCCTTTGGCTCGCTTGCCTGCTTTGCCTTTGACTTTTTCTCCGGTTCCGTCGGCGCATCCGCTCGCTTCAATTCTTCCTGCATCAACTCTGCAGGCGTTTTTTCCACGTCTACGCCCTTGCCGCGCCGCTTTGCTTTCTCAGTCTGTTCCGGTTGATTGCTCTCTGCCAGTGGTGGATCATCGACAGGCAGGTCGAATTCCGCCGCATTTTTTCTTTTACGCTGCTCCCCGCGTGCAATTTGCCGCTCCGCCATGCGATTGACCAGTCGCTCCGCCGGTGGGACATAGGGTGTTTCCTCTTCCTCCTTTGGCTGTCTGGGGCGATTGCGCACCGCTTTGAAAATGCTGGCAAGGGAAAAATTGATGGTTGTCAGCAGTGCAATCAAAATTGTCAAAATCAGGATAATATATGCAATATATGCCACCCATCCGTATAACGTGCGGGCGATCCAGCCGCCAATCACGCCGCCGCTCTTGCCCGCAATTCCATCGTTCCAGAGTGTCTTTATTGTACTCTGTTGTAATGTAGCGTTGTCCGTCATAAACAGATGCGAAACTGCCGAAATAGAAATCACAGTCAAAGCGCCGCAAATCATGCGCCACACAACAGGGCGGTTTCGACGGCACAATAAAATCACGCCCATCATCACCAACATGACCGGCAGTACATAGAAGCCTGCTGTTCCAATCAGGCCGCAGATCAGCTTATAGTACAGGCCGGTCAGCAGCGCATCCTTTGTGAACATGGTAAGGAAGGTAAAAACGCCCACCAAGATGCACACAAAGCCGCCAATTTCACACGCACTGACGGCAGACTGTTTTGTTTGCTTTTTCTTTGCGCGGTCTGACGCTTTATTTTCCTTTTTCTTGCTGGTCTTTGCATTCTTCTTTTCAGCCATAAATTACTCCTTATGCGAAAAATAGTACCAGCGCAAGCGCAATAATTCCTACGCTCCAGCTGACATATGCAAATTTTCCAAATGAATTCTTCCACGCGGTAAGCCGTGTAGCTTGAACTGCTGCGTATCCGCTGAGTGCCGCAGCTGCCATTGCCACAAGGCACATCGGCAAATCCGCCGACGTAACACCGCCGAGCTGCACGGCCTGCGTAATATTCATCACCGCAATCCCAATGCTGACCGGCACAGAAAGCAGATAGGCAAAAACAACTGCAAATTCCGCCTTCAGATCCCGCCACATACCGACCGTGGCGGTAACACCGATTCTGGAAATCCCCGGAACCACGGCCAACACCTGCGACAGTCCAATCAGCAAAGCGTCTGCAATGGTAGCATCCTTTTCGTCGCGTGAGCCATAGGCATAGCGTGCTGCAAAAAAGAGGATCAGCCCATTGACGATCAGCATCCCGCCAACCCATGACAGATGGTCGGAAACAATCGTGACCTTGTCGTGCACGAGCAAGCCAAGCAGTGCCGGAAGCGCCCCGACAAAAATCAACTGCACCAGCCTGTGTCCCGGTGAAATGCGCCGCTGTCGCCGGTCGGATTGGCGTATGCGCTGTGTAGGCAGCGGTCGGAAGGATATGTAACGGTGTAGCGACACAATAACGGCCAGCGCTGTGCCAAGGTGTAGCATTCCGTTGAGCAGAAGCATTTTGCTGCTGCCAAGCGGCGGCAAAGCCAAGATCCGTTCCAAAATTTTCATGTGTCCTGCGCCGGAAAGCGGCAACAGATCCGCAAAACCATATACAATTCCCGTGATAATTGCCTGCCAGAGCTTCAAGACCGGCTCCCCCTTTCCTGCAAACCGCATATTTGAATGGTTATCTTAGGAACCTCTGATTCAATCTGCGCACCGGATCAAATCAGAGCTTTCTTTATATTATACCATGAAGCGTAGCGAAATGGTATAATATAGCCATATTTTTCCTGCCCGGCGAAGCCGGGAGGAAAAATGGCGATCAAATGTATAATAGCCGCTTTGCGGTTATTATACCACATTTTGTTCCATTTTTCTATAGCGAATTTTGCAATTTTACGATTCCAAGCAAATAATGCGCCGAAAAACATGGCGCACACGTTTTTCGGCACATTGTACACTTTATCGATTGGTCGCTCCAAATTCCAGAATATCCGCAATCCGCTCGCAGGCGTGTCCATCTCCATAGGGATTGCTGGCGTGGCTCATGGCGTCGTAGGCTGCCTGATCGGTCAGCAAGCGGCTAAATTCGGCATAAATCGTTTCTTCCTCTGTTCCTACCAGCTTGAGCGTTCCGGCCGCGATTCCCTCCGGGCGCTCCGTTGTGTCGCGCATTACCAAAACCGGTTTGCCGAGCGAAGGCGCTTCCTCCTGGATCCCGCCTGAGTCCGTCAGAATCAAATAACTGCGGCTCTGGAAATTGTGGAAATCCAGCACGTCCAGCGGCTCGATGATATGAATCCGCTCATCCTCCCCCAGAATTTCTCTTGCGGTTTCCCGCACCACCGGGTTCATATGGATGGGATAAATCGCTTTCACATCCGGGTTTTCGTCCATCACTCTGCGAATGGCGCGGAACATATGCCGCATTGGTTCACCCAAATTTTCCCGGCGGTGCGCCGTGATCAAAATCAGTCGGCTGCCCTTTGCCCAATCCAGCTCCGGATGCGAGTAGTCCTTGCGCACGGTTGTTTTTAAGGCATCAATCGCCGTGTTGCCGGTGACAAAAATCGTTTCCGGTTTTTTGCCTTCGTTGAGCAGGTTCTGCCGTGCCAATTCGGTCGGCGCAAAGTTGAACTGACTGATGATGCCGACGGCCTGCCGGTTAAATTCCTCCGGATACGGCGAATAAATGTTATACGTCCGCAGCCCGGCTTCCACATGGCCGACCGGGATTTGCAGGTAAAAACACGCCAGCGCCGTAACAAATGTGGTGGACGTATCACCATGTACCAACACAACATCCGGTTTTTCCTGTTCCAACACCTGTTTGATGCGCTCCAAAATATTGGTCGTCACGTCAAATAGTGTCTGTTTTTGTTTCATAATCGAAAGGTCATAATCCGGAACCACGGAAAATGCTTCCAACACCTGATCGAGCATCTGCCGGTGCTGTCCCGTTACACAAAGCACGGTTTGCAGCCCCTGACGCCGCTTCAGCTCATTGACCAGCGGACACATTTTAATGGCTTCCGGACGGGTGCCAAACACCAACATCACTTTTTTCATCATTGATTTCTCCTATTCTTTCGTTTTCCCTTTGTCCGGCTAAGAACGGGTAAAAGGCCCACACCGGGGACAGCACCCGCAAAATCCAGATATATCATTGCTGCTTAATGCCCCAGCAGTTCCAAAATCCGCTGCGTGGAAAATGCGCCGGTAAAATTGGCGCGCCGCGTCAGTGCTGCCCAGTTGCGGTCAGAGTGCTCAAGCTCCCGCGCAAAGCGGTGGGTCAGCTCTGTTTGCCTTTCCGGCACAAGAACACCATCAGTGCGCCACAGCGAAAAGTCAAGCGCATCA
>CAMDZY010000024.1 GCA_945910975.1 uncultured Clostridia bacterium
CGCAAAAAATGATTGAATTTTATTCGCCGCTATGGCGGCGAACTCTGCGAGGCTTGTTCGACGGTCAGAGGCAACCCCGGGGGTTGCCTTTAGGCCGCTGCGTTTAGCATATTTTCGATGAATATGCCATAGCCCATTGTGGGGTCGGACACCAGAACGTGTGTCACGGCGCCGACCAGCTTGCCATTTTGCAATATCGGGCTGCCTGACATTCCCTGACAGATGCCGCCTGTCTGGTCAATCAGCTTTTGGTCGGTGACGTGCAGGAGCAAGTTGCGTCCCTGTGCATCATCGCCCATTATCTGCTCAATGCGAACCGTGTAGCTTTCCGTCTGCGTGCCGGATACGTTGGACAAAATCGTCGCATCGCCCACCGTGATCTCCGACGATTGCGCCACCGGGATCGGTGCATTCTCCGCGACAAAGGTGTCCAGCGTGCCAAACAGGCCGGAAGCCGTGTTGGACGTCACCGTGCCGATCGTCACAGAATCCAACGCTCCACGCAGTGCGCCCGGCTGTCCCTGTTTGCTCTTTTCCACGCGGACAACGCGCGACGACACCACGCGGCCTTCCTCCATGGGCACCAGCTGCGCCGTTTCCGTGTCATTTACGCCGTGCCCCAGGGCGCCAAATTCGCCGGTTTCGGGGTCGTAATATGTCACCGTGCCGATGCCGGCCAAGCTGTCGCGTACATAAATTCCCAAACGCCGGTCACCCTCGGCTTGCTCCGGTTCTACCAAAAATTCCTGCCGGCGGTCGCCACGCCGCACGGTAATCTTCACCGGCGCACCGGTTTTACCCAGCCGTTCGGAAATCTCCGATGCGCGGTGAATCGCTACGTCATCGATTTTTTCCACAATGTCGCCCTTTTTGATCCCCGCCGTCTGCGCTGCGTGCACCGTGTCGGAAAACCCCACAACGGTCACCTGCTGCGTTTGCAGCTCAATGCCGATCGTCTTTCCTACCGGCACCAGCTGCTGCGCCGCATACGCCTGCGTGCTGAGCGACAGCAGCAACGCAAGTACACATAAAATCCGTCTGCATTTTTTTGCCATTTCCTTCCCTCCTGTTCTTCGCCCACGATTCTAATATGGCGCGTTGGACAAAAAACAAGCGCAAATTCGATTAGCAAAACCTTGCACCGTTTCCTTGTAAAAGAACGGGAATTGCTGTGAGGACACGGTTTTTCGGCATGGTCATGGCAAGTTTCGACAAAATTGTCAGAAATTGCAGCCCGCCAATGCGGCGAGCTGCAATTTGTTTTTATTCAACTGTTACCGATTTTGCCAGATTGCGGGGTTTATCCACATCACAACCGCGCATGACTGCGATATAATATGCAAAAATTTGCAGCGGTAAAACCGTCAGGCTGGGCTGCAGCATGGGGTGCGTTTCCGGAACGAAAAGTGCATTGTCAACCGTCTTTGCAATTTCTTCCTTGTAGCGCTGTAACGTCAGTGCCAGCACCGATGCACCTCTGGCGCGTACCTCTTTGACATTGGACATGGTCTTGTCAAACAGCTCCGGCACCGTCGCCAGTGTGAAAACCATTGTCCCCTGCTCGATCAGGGAGATCGGGCCGTGCTTCAATTCGCCCGCTGCGTAAGCCTCGCTATGGATATAGGCGATCTCCTTGAGCTTTAAGCTGCCCTCCAGACACACGGCGCTGTCGACATTTCTGCCAATGAAAAAGGCATCCTTATGGCTGAAATATTTTGATGCGTAATACTGGATCTCTGCAATGTTTTCCGGTGAAAGAATCTCCTGCATCTGCTCCGGCAGTTGCTGCACGGCACCGAGAATGGCGTTGTATTCTTCCTGCGAGATCGTGCCAAGCAGGTCGGCAAAATGCAGGGTCATCAGGTAGACAACGGCCAGCTGGGTGCTGTAGGCCTTGGTGGTGGCAACGGCGATTTCAGGGCCTGCCCAAGTGTAAATCACGTCATCGGCCGCCTTGGAAATGGCGGAACCAACCACGTTGACAATGGCAAGCGTCCGCGCGCCGTGGCTTTTGGCTTCCCGCAGTGCAGCCAGCGTATCCGCCGTTTCGCCCGACTGGCTGATAATCACAACCAGCGTATCTTGCCCCAAAACCGGCGAAGAATAGCGGAACTCAGACGCCAGCACCGGCTCGACCGGGATACGGCAATACTTCTCCAAAATATATTTGCCCAAACAGCCGACATAATACGCAGAACCGCAGGCTACAATATAAATCTTTTTCAGTCCCTTGAGGTAATCCGCCGTCAGGCTGACATCGTCCAGGCAGACGCGGCCGTCCTTGATGCGGGGAGAAATGGTATCGCGGAAGGCGCGGGGCTGCTCAAAAATCTCCTTGAGCATAAAATGCTTGTAGCCGCCCTTTTCCGCTGCGTCAATCTCCCAGGTAATATGTTCCGGCTCCTTGGTGATCTCATCGCCCGCCGTATTGAAAAAGCGCACTTTGTCCCCGGAAAATACCGCCATATCGCCATCGTTGAGATAGCAGACCTCGCGCGTGTATTTCAAAATCGCCGGAACATCCGATGCAACAAAATTGCCATTTTTGCCAAAGCCAAAAATCAGCGGGCTGTCTTTTTTGACTGCGATCATAGTGGTCGGGAAGTCCGCGCAGACGATCGCCAAGGCATAGCTGCCCTCAATACGGGAGATCGCCTGACGCACTGCAGCAAAGAAGTTGTGGCAATCTTCATAATAGTATTCCACCAGATTGGCCACGACTTCCGTGTCGGTTTCCGATTTGAAGGTCTTTCCCAAGCGGATCAGCTTCTCTTTGAGCTGTAAATAATTCTCGATGATGCCGTTATGCACCACGACGATCTTGCCGCCGTCCGCCATATGCGGATGCGAATTTTCATCCGACGGCGCACCGTGGGTCGCCCAACGGGTGTGGCCGATGCCGATGTTGCCATGCAGCGCCGCGCCGCCATCGATCATATCACTTAAATTTTGCAATCTGCCCTTCGCTTTCGCGACTTTTAAACCGTCCTGCGTATAAATGCAGACGCCGGCAGAGTCATATCCACGGTACTCCAGTTTGGACAGGCCATCGAGCAAAATCGGTGCGGCCTGTTCCTTGCCTGCGTAACCGACAATTCCACACATAATTTTTCCTCCGATAAAAACACGTTTCCGTTTGAAAATTGTTGCTATCTTGCATTATAGCGGATTTCTTTATAAAAATCAACTACATTTTTGCATTTTTCAATTTGCATCGATTTTGCACGGTTTTTATGCCATAGTTTGCCTATTTTTCGTCAAAACATACACATTTGCGTTGGCCGGAGCGTGTACAAAGAGCCGAAATTGCTGGCAAGCACCACTGCGCCGCGCGATTCCAGCTCATACATTGCCGGGGAATGGTCGTTGTAGAGGTAAACTTCCGACAGGTTACGGCGAAGGTTCTCCGTGGTACCCGCCCAGGTTCCGCCGTGACCCAAGTCGCACTGCGCAACAAACACCTTTTCCACCATGGCATGAATGAACGTGTTGCGTTGCAGCGCACGTGCCGGCGTAAAGCGGGCGTGAAAGCTGTCCGCCGACACCAAAAGCTGTCGGGGCTGCGGCCGATGATAAATCAAATCATCCGGCAAAAAGGAAATCACGCTGCCGCCGGTTGCAAAACAGCTGTTCTGTGCCGCCTGATCTGCACCCGAGGCATTGCCGGACACCAGCACAAAGCCCTCCTGCGCCACCATCATGCCAATTTTTTCGGCAAAAAAGCGGTTGTGCTTGGCAACCTCGCGCGAGCCGACCAGGCCGATGCAGCGCCGCGCAAGCAGCTTGGTATCGCCCCGGCAAAACAGCACCGCCGGTGCGTCATCGCCCAGCTGTTTGAGCAGCCGTTGTGGGTAGCCGGGGGTAATGCAGGTGAAAATTTTCACCTTATATTCCTCGGCTAAGCGCAGATATTCGTCCAGCTTCTTCTCCCGCGACATCAGCGCTTCGATTCGCTCGGCCTGCTCCCAATCATAGCCGAGCGCTACCAAATCGCGCGCCATCAGGTCGCGGTCAGGTTCGGAGGGCGGTTTGGCCTGCTGCATCCGTTGGCGCAGCAGGCGCAGCTGCGGTAAGGTCAGGGGCTTGGCGTCGGGTTCCGCCAGATCGCAGCATAACATCAGATAGCCCCGCTCTGCGCCTGTCAACGGTATCTCCTGCGCGGTGCAGGCTGGGAGGGTACCTGCAGCACCAGTGCGCCGTCCTCGGTGAGCTTGACGGGTTTGATCTCAAAGTGGGAATACTTGGCAATTTCATCCAGCTTTGCCTTCTCCGGGAAGGTGCCTACAACGGAGAACGCCATGCCCTTTTTTCGGGCGCGGCCGGTACGGCCAATGCGGTGGATGTAATATTCGTTTTCCTGCGGTACATCATAATTGATAACGCAATCGACATCGTCGACATCTATCCCACGGGAAGCAACATCCGTGGCGATCAGCACCGGCAGCTTGCCCTTGCGGAAGGTCGCCATTGTCTTTTCACGTGTGGCCTGACGGATATCGCCATGTAAACAGTCGGCATCCACGCCCCAGCGCTTGAGATCGTCACACAGGCGCTGGCACATATGTTTGGTGTTGCAGAAGATGATCACACGCTCAAAGCCCATTGTATGCAGCAACTGGCGTGTGGCCGCTTCCTTTTCCAGCGCGGGAACCGACAGGGAATACTGGTCGATGTCGGGTCTGCTCTCGGCAGTGGGCTGCACGGTGATTTCCACCTCGTCACGCTGATACATCCAGGAAACGGTCATGACCTCCTGCGAGATCGTTGCGGAAAACAGCCCCAGATTTTTGCGGTTTTTGATCTTGTCGAGAATATGGGTCACATCCTTAAAAAATCCCATATCCAGCATACGGTCGGCCTCGTCGAGAATGACGGTTTGAATTTTATCGAAGCGAATCGAATGGCGGTTATAATGATCCATCAGGCGGCCGGGCGTTGCCACCACGATCTGCGGATTTTTCTTCAGCGCGCGCAGCTGGGAGTCGATTTTTGCTCCGCCATACAGCACCGTCACGCGGATGTTCTTGTAATAGGTCAGCAGACTGCGCAGCTCCTCGCCGATCTGCATGGCAAGCTCCCGCGTGGGCGCCAAAATCAAGCCCTGTACCTGATCGCTTTCGGCATCGATATGAGAGATCATCGGGATGCCAAAGGCAAATGTCTTGCCCGTGCCGGTTGGCGCCTTTGCGATCACGTCCTTCCACTGCATCAGCGGCGGAATCGCTTCTGCCTGGATACGTGTGGGGTAGCCGTAGCCCTTTTCCTCCAACGCCTTTAATATTTGCTCGGAAAGCGCTAAATCTTGAAATGTTTTTTCCATGGTTGTTTCATCCCTATTGTATTTATATTTTTATTATATCAAACTTGCAGCCGGTTGGCAACTGTGTTACAATATCTGCAATGAATATGTAAATGGAGAGAATACTATGAGTCAGGCAGACAACATCTACCGCAAAACCTGTACCGAAATTTTGAATCACGGCGTTTGGGACACCGATTTGACGGTTCGCCCGCACTGGGCGGACGGCACTCCTGCACACACGGTCAAGCTGTTCGGTGTGGTCAACCGTTACAACTTGCAGGAAGAATTTCCCATCATGACGCTGCGGCGCACCTATTTCAAATCCTGTATCAAAGAGTTGCTGTGGATTTGGCAGAAAAAGTCGAACAACGTCCACGATTTGGACAGCCACATCTGGGACAGCTGGGCGGACGAAGCCGGCTCTATCGGCAAGGCGTACGGCTATCAGCTGGGCATTCGCCACCAATACCCGGAGGGTGAATTTGACCAGGTCGACCGTGTGTTGTACGATTTGCGCCACAACCCGGCCTCGCGGCGCATTTTGACCAACCTTTACAATTTTGAGGATCTGCACGAGATGGCGCTCTACCCCTGTGCTTATTCTATGACGTTCAACGTGTCCGGGAACCGGCTCAACGCTATTTTAAATCAGCGCAGCCAGGATATGCTGACCGCCAACAACTGGAACGTGGTGCAATATGCCGTTTTGGTGCATATGTTCGCGCAGGTCAGCGGCTTGCAGGCGGGCGAGCTGGTGCACGTCATCGCCGACTGTCATATCTACGACCGCCACGTGCCGCTGGTGGAAAAAATGCTGGAAAAGGAAGCGTTTGACGCGCCGACATTCCGCATGGACCCGAGCGTGACCGATTTTTACCGGTTTACGCCCGACAGCTTCCGATTGGAAAATTACCGCTATCAACCCTTCTCCGACGCCATTTCGGTGGCAATTTAATGCCTATGAAGCTCATTGTCAATGTCACCCCCGATTGGGGGATCGGATTGGAAAACCGGCTGCTGGTGTCGATTCCGGCAGATTTGCGCCGCTTTCGCGCGCTGACCACGGGGAAAACCGTGATTTACGGCCGGAAAACGTTGCTGACGTTTCCAAACGCCAAGCCGCTGCCAAAGCGGGAGAATATCATTTTGTCCGGCAGACCGGATTTTGCGGTGGAAAATGCCACCGTGGTACACAGCGAAGCGGAACTGTTTGCGCTGCTGCGCGGCAGACCGCGCGAATCGCTGTGCGTTATTGGGGGCGAGAGCGTCTACCGGCTGCTGCTGCCCTACTGTGACGAGGCTGCGGTAACCGTAAGCTATATCGATGCCCGTGCCGACCGGTTTTTCCCGAATCTGGACGCGCTGCCCAATTGGCAGGTTGCATCGACCGGCGCGCCGGAGCAGTGGGAGGGCGTGCGCTATCAGTTTATCGATTATCAAAATTCAGCGCCCAAGGCGTTCGGATAGCGCTTGCAGGTGCGCCGGTGTTGTGCCGCAGCAGCCGCCGACGATCGTGGCGCCCGCTTGCAGCACGTCCTGCATCTGCGCGGCAAACTCTGCCGGCGTCATGGCATAATGCGCCACACCGTCGGCCAAAATTTCCGGCATCCCGGCGTTTGGCTTGGCAACGACCGGCACGTTGACGGCATTTGCAATGTTTTGCACAATGCTGACCACCCCGACCGGCCCGCATGAGCAGTTGACGCCCACGGCAGCCGCACCCATCTGGGCAAGCATGGCGCAGGTTTCCACGCCGTCGTCGCCGTAATAGGTTCGGCCGTCGGCCTCCACGGTCAAGGTGCATATCACCGGCAATCGGCAGATACTGTGGATGGCTTCAAGCGCCAGCACCGTTTCGGTGCTGCCCAGCATGGTTTCCACCACAAACAAATCCACGCCGGCATCCAACAGAGCCTGTGCTTGTTCGACATAGATCGAAAAAATTTGGGTGTCCGGCAGATCGCGTCTGCCAAGCGTGGTCATATCGCCTGCCACCTTTGCACGTCCCCCTGCCGCCTGACGGCTGAGCGCAACCAACTGCCGATTGATGGCACGAAGCTGCTCTGCTTCACCGTGCATGGAAAGGTAGTGTGCGTTGGCGGTAAAGGTTGGTGCGTATAAAATTTGGCAGCCTGCCCTTCCATAATCGCGCTGCAAGGCTAAAATGACATTGGGATGCTCTAAAATCCAGCGCTCGGCGCACACCCCGCGCGGCATCCCCGCTGCCATCAGGTTGGAACCGGTCGCGCCGTCGAGCAAGATCGTGCCTTCGCGCGTCATGGCTCGAAATTCTTCTGTCGTCATGCTTTCACCGCCTTTTCCTATTATTATAACCCAACAGACAAAAAATTACAAGTACCGCAAACCGCTTGCGGCTTGCGTGATTAGAAAGGAAACAATCTATGAAAAAAACAGAACTTCGTAAATATGCCCATTTGATTGCAAAATGCGGCGTCAACGTCCAAAAAGGGCAGGAGGTTTTCATCGTCGCCGGACTTGACCAGCCGGAATTTGTAAAAATGGTGGTGGAGGAATGCTACAAGCTGGGCGCAAAGCGCGTGATCGTTGACTGGGATTACCAGCCGCTTACCAAGCTGGACGTTCGCTATCGCTCGCAGAAAAACCTCGGTACGCTTGCCAACTACGAAGAAGCGCGTTGGCAGCACTACGTGCAGGAAATTCCCTGCCGTATCTATCTTGACAGTGACGATCCCGACGGCTTAAAGGGCGTCAATCAGGAGAAAATGGCAAAGGCACAGCAGGCAAAGTATCCCATCATTAAAAAGTACCGCGATCAGATTGAAAATCGCTATCAGTGGTGCATTGCCGCCGTTCCCGGCGCGGCATGGGCCAAGAAGCTGTTCCCCGAACTGCGCGTATCGCAGGCCATTGAAAAGCTGTGGGAAGCCATTCTGCAGACCAGTCGCGTATGGGACGATCCTGTCAAGGCATGGGAGGAACACAACGCCGATTTGGCACGCCGCTGTGACTATCTCAACGCCCTTGGCATCACGCAGCTGCACTATACCGCCTCCAACGGCACCGATTTCACCGTTGGCATGATTCCCGAAGCGGAATTTAAGGGCGGCGGCGAAATGAGCCTGCAAAACATCTACTTCAACCCCAACATTCCCTCCGAGGAATGCTTCATCTCCCCCATGAAAGGACAGGCAGAGGGCATTGTCTATTCCACCAAGCCGCTAAGCTATCAGGGACAGCTGATCGACAACTTCTCCATCCGCTTCCATGAGGGAAAAGCCGTAGAATGGCACGCCGAAACCAACGAAGCCTTGCTCACCAAGCTGCTTGAAATGGACGAGGGCAGCTGTTACCTTGGCGAATGTGCCTTGGTACCCTATGACAGCCCCATTCAAAACTCCGGTCTGCTGTTCTACAACACGCTGTTCGATGAAAACGCCGCCTGCCATCTGGCGCTGGGCATGGGCTTTGCCGACACCATCCGCAATTTTGAGAATTATACGCTCGACGAATGCCGCGCGATGGGCGTCAATGACTCCATGGTGCACGAGGACTTCATGATCGGCTCCGCCGACCTGAACATCGATGCCCAAACCCGCGACGGCCAAACCGTCCCCATCTTCCGCAACGGCAACTGGGCATTTTAACAATATACTTTCACGGCAATAAAATTCCCGGCCAAAACAGGTGCTATGCCTGTTTTGGCCGGGAACCAGTCTGTTGAAAAACTTCGTTTTCCGACAATCATCCGCGCAGTTTCAAGGTGCATTTTTCTCATTCCTCCGCCCGGAATATTTCCGCCAAGATGGGCGGCAATTGGTTTACCTTGTCGATGCGCCATTTGGCGTCCGGCACATCGCCGTAGCCGTAGGCGGCAAAGACAAACGGTACACCGGCTTTTGCGGCGGCGTTGGCATCGCCCTGCGTGTCGCCGATGTAGATTGCACGGTCTAAGCCGTTCCGCTGCATGACCAGCCGAATATTCTCCGCCTTGCCCATGCCGGTGCGGGCGGCGTTTTCATAATCGTCAAAATACTGCGCGGTATGATTGCCCTGGAAAAACGCCTCGATATAGCCAAGGCCGCAATTGCTGACAACCGACATATGATACTGCCCGTGCAGCTGTGCCAGCACGGCTTCCACGTCCTCAAACAGCTCGCCGCCATGTTCCGCCAACGGAATATTCTCCCATTCGCAGCAGCCGTTGATGATCTCCTCACGCTGTGCCTTTTCCATCGTGGGAAACACAAACGCGGCGATTTCATCTAAAGTCTTGCCGCAATAGCTGCGCACATCGCTGCGGGTAAAGCGGCGCCGGAGGCCGTGCGCCTGCATATAGGCGTTCCACGCCTGATAAACCTGTAGGCTGGAATCCCAAAGCGTGCCGTCCAGATCCCATAAAATTCCCTGTTTCATGCCATTATTCTCCCGTATCTCCCGTGCCGTCCGGGGGCTGCTGTGAATCGTAGGCCTTGTTGGCATCCGACAAGGTGCGTCCGCCGGACACGTACAGCACGTTGTCGATGGCCGGGGCAATATAGTCCACGGTGTTCCGTGACATATATACCGCGTAGTTTTTAAACAGCACCGGACAGATTGACGCTTTATCCATCACATCGGTAAACAGTGCCTGATAGCCGCCGGAATTTTTCAGCGCGTCCATGCAAAGCTGAAGGGTGCCCGCATCCGCGATTCCGCCGTAATTCAAGCTGCCCTCGAGCGTGAAAAAGCAGCTGAGGTCAAAATTGGCGGGTAGCTTTACCTCGCCGTAATACATATCGTAGTTTCCGTTTTTCAGCGCATCCTGGTACGATTCATAATCCAGCGAGCGGACATTGACAAAAAAGCCGAGCGTGCGGAGTGCAGCGGCGATATTCTGCGCCGCATTCACCCTTTCCGAATCCGTTGAGCAGACCAAAAATGTGCCCGGATTGTCCTGACTGTATTCCTGTCCGGAAGATAGCAGCGCCGCGCTGAATTTCTCCGGGTCATAGTCGTAGGTCTGCGCCAGCTCTGCATCATAATAGGGCGAACAGGGTGAGCATGGCAGACTGGCAGGTTCGGCATAGCCGTCAAGCTCCTGGTTGATCAGCTGTGCGCGGTCAATGGCATATGTGATGGCAGCGCGCAGCGTATCGTTGGCGCACAGTCCTGCGATGCGGTTAAAGCCGATGTACTGCATCACCGTTGTGCTGCAATCCCACACCCCATAATTGCAGTGATAGCCGGATGAGCCGGCGGCGTTGGGGTCGGTGCAGACCAAGTCGGTATCACCAAATTCAAACGCATCGCGGATCTCATTGGGCGACGCGGCCGCCACCAGGGAAATGCTCGCCACATCCACCGCCGGCGCGTTTGGATGCCAATCGTCCGTGCAGCGCTGCAGCGTCTGGCCGGACACGGCATATGCGCCGGTGCCGGTTGGAATGTCCTGCTGCGTGGTATCGGATTTCACGATCGGCACATCCAGCACCAATGGCAGATTTTCCAGCGGCGTGTCCAGTGTCACCTCCACCGTGGCATCGTCCACCGCCTGTACGCCGCTCACATGGGAAAGGCGGCCGGCGTAAAATTTGCTGTCCTTTGCCGCGCGCAGAGATGCCGCAACATCCTCCGCACGCAGTGCAGTGCCGTCGGAAAATTTGACGCCGGAAACGAGCGTGAAGCGGTAGGTCTGTAAATCATCGGACACACTGAAGGTGTCACACAGCACCGGCTCCGGTATAAAGTCGCTTGTAATTGTGAATAAACTGTCATATAAAAAGGTAAACAAGGTGCGGTTAGAGGTGCTTTTGCAGGTAAAGGGGTTGACCCCTTCCTCCGGCAACCAGGACACCGCAAAATCCTGCACAGGCGTCTGCTGTGTGTCCGCTTCCGCGCCGGACAGAACCTCCCGGTTCGTGCTTGCGGTGGCGTAATAGGCGTTATCCTCCGCTTCCGGGTTGGAGCAGGCGCACAGCGCCAGCAGCATGGCTCCTGTCAGTACCCCCGCGCACAGGCGGTTGAATTTCACGGTCTTGCTCCCTCCTTGTGCATGATAACAGCTGCAAGCGAGCCGCGCCGGTTGCCCACCTTGCGGTGACTCCAAAACCGGTCGGGCTGGCAGCAGGTGCAATCCTCGCTGACATCGATCTGCCGGACGCCTGCGCGTTGCAGCCACAGGCGGTTGATTCCCTTTAAATCCACATGGAATTTTGCGCCGGTTGGCCGAATAAACGCTTCTGCATCCGCGCCAACCGTTTGCAGCATCGCCTGCGGCACATCAGCATCGGTTTCAAAGCAGCACTGCCCAATGCATGGGCCGATTGCCGCCTGCAAGTCAGAAGGCTCCGTGCCGTAGGCTTGCCGCATGGCTTCCACTGCCTTGCAGACGATGCCCTGCGCCGTGCCTCGCCAGCCGGAATGCACGGCGGCGATTGCCCCTGTGACCGGGTCATGGAATAAAATGGGGGTACAGTCGGCCGAGAATACAACCAGTGCTACGCCCGGCTCGTTGGTCATCAGGCCGTCACGTTCGTCCGTCACTTCGCGGAACAAACCGTTGCCGCAGTCATTTTTTCCGACTTGTGCGACGATCGTACCGTGAAGCTGGCGGGTAAATACGGTCTGCTCCGGGCGAAAGCCAACGGCTTGCCCCAAAATCCGATAGTTTTCCACTACATTTTCTTTTTCATCCCCGCGGTGAACGCCCAAGTTCAGGCTAAACAGTTCCCCCCGGCTGACGCCGCCGTAGCGGGTGGAGAAGCCGTGGACAATGTCCCCTTGGAGCGCTTCGGCCGTCAGGTATTCCAGCGCGCCCACTTGATTTTTTACAAAACTCATACGCGATTCCCCGCCGCCAAATCCTTGTCACGGCAGCACTTTTTGTATTTTTTCCCGCTGCCGCAGGGGCAAGGATCGTTCGGGCCGATCTTCGCGGCCTTCCGCACCGGCTGACGCTTGACAGTCTTGTCCCCACTGCCGCCCTCACTGGTGATTTTGGCAACCTTTTCCCGCTTTAGCTCCTGATTCGCGCGGATCTGGAACGAGAACAGGCGGCGCACCGTTTCCTCACGGACGGCATTGATCATGCCGTCAAACATGGCAAAGCTCTCGCGCTTGTATTCCACGACCGGGTCAACCTGCGCATAGGCGCGCAGGCCAATGCCCTGCCGCAAATCGGTCATGGCATCAATCTGATCCATCCAGTATTCGTCCACCGTCCGCAGCATGATCACGCGTTCGGCCTCACGCATCACGGGCGCGGTCAACGCCGCTTCTTTCTTTTCGTAGGTGGCAAGCAGCTGCTCCATCAGCTTTTCTTCCAATGCCTGCTTGTTCAGACGGTTCAAGTCCAACGCGTTGATATCGATTGCACCCTTGGGATAGTAGATGCCGTCAAAGTGGGACAGCACCTGCGCAACCTGGCTCTTGTCCTCCACAAAGTCATTCTGGCCGAACGCGTCCTCCACCTCGGTATCGATCACATGGCGCATCATGGCGTGGATGGTCTTTTGCAGATCCTCGCCGTCCAGCACCTGTTGGCGCTGCGCATAGATCACCTCACGCTGGGTGTTCATCACGTCGTCGTATTCCAGCACGTTTTTGCGGATCTGGAAGTTGCGGCCTTCCACGGTCTTCTGTGCATTCTCGATGGCGTTGGACAGCAGCTTTGCATCAATCGGCGTGTCCTCATCGATGCCCAGTGTTTCCATCATGCCCTTGATGCGGTCAGAACCGAACAGACGCATGATGTCGTCCTCCATTGACAGGTAGAAGCGCGTTTCACCGGGGTCGCCCTGACGACCGGAACGGCCGCGCAGCTGGTTGTCGATTCGCCTTGATTCGTGCCGCTCGGTGCCGATGATAAACAGACCGCCCGCAGCGCGAACCTGCTCGGATTCGCGGTTGGTATCCTGCTTGTGCCGTGCAAGCGCCTTTTCAAATTCGCTGCGCACCGCCAGAATTTCGGGGTCGGCGGTTTCGGAATAGGCATTGGCTTCCGCCAGCAGCTCATCGGTCATACCCTCGCGCTTGCGCAAATCGCTCAGCGCCAAATACTCTGCGTTGCCGCCCAGCACGATATCGGTGCCACGGCCTGCCATGTTGGTGGCGATGGTCACTGCGCCCAACTTACCGGCCTGCGCAACGATTTCCGCTTCCTTTTCGTGGTGCTTTGCATTCAAAACGGTGTGCGCAATTCCCTCTTTTTTCAGCAGCTTGGAAAGCTGTTCGGATTTTTCAATGGAAATGGTACCCACCAGCACCGGCTGCCCCTTGGCGTGGCATTCCTGAATCTGACGGATGACCGCGCGGAACTTGCCCGCTTCCGTCTTATACACCGCATCGGGATTGTCGATTCGAACGACCGGCTTATTGGTGGGGATTTCCACCGCATCGAGCTTGTAGATGGTGCCAAACTCCTCCGCTTCGGTCAGCGCAGTACCGGTCATGCCGGACAGCTTGTCATACAGCCGGAAGAAGTTCTGGAAGGTGATGGTCGCAAGCGTTTTGGATTCGGACGCGACCTCCACGCCCTCCTTGGCTTCGATTGCCTGGTGCAGACCTTCGTTAAACCGGCGGCCATACATCAAACGGCCGGTAAATTCATCGACAATGATGATCTGTCCGTCCTTGACCACGTAGTCGATGTCCTTTTTCATGATGCCGCGCGCCTTCATCGCCTGATTGATGTGATGGTTCAGCGTGGCATTTTCCGCGTCGGCCAGATTTTCTACCTTAAAAAATTCCTCCGCCTTGCGGATGCCCTCTGCCGTGAGGGACACGGTTTTTGCCTTTTCATCGACAAAATAGTCGCAGTCATAATCATCCTGTACTTCCTTGGCGTCCGTTTCGGTAAAGACCTGCTTGCGCAGGCGGGACACAAAGAAGTCCGCCATTTCATACAGCTTGGAGGATGCATCGCCCTTGCCGGAAATGATCAGCGGGGTGCGCGCTTCGTCGATCAAAATGGAGTCCACCTCGTCCACGATGGCAAAGCTGTGACCGCGCTGCACCATTTCCTGCTTGTAAATTGCCATATTGTCACGCAGATAGTCGAACCCAAGCTCGTTATTGGTGCAATAGGTGATGTCCGCCTGATACGCGGCGCGGCGCTGTTCGGCCGTCAAGCCGTGAATGATCAGGCCGACCTTGAGCCCCAAAAAGCGGTACACCTTGCCCATCCACTCCGAGTCGCGCTTGGCGAGGTAGTCGTTGACGGTGACGA
>CAMDZY010000025.1 GCA_945910975.1 uncultured Clostridia bacterium
CTAGAGCGCTGCAAATTGCCGTTTCCGCGCACATGGTGGATGTCGAGATCTCCGCTGCGGCTTGTGACGGCAAGATCGCCGCTGATCTTTGCGTTTTGCAAATCGATGTCGCCGCTTGTGCTCTTCAGTTCCATGCCGCGCTCGACCCACACGCCGTCGGCGGTGATGTCGCCGGAAACCGTAGACACGCGGAGCGTTGTGAGCGGCTGCCGGTCGGATACGTAGATCACGATATCATTTTTTGCCGTGAAAAATGAAATATTAAAAATGGAACCGTTCCGTTTCCAGACGTGCTCGTGGATCGTCAGAACGCCGTTTTGCACCTGCACGTCTACATTGGAGCGATCCGTGTGGGGAACCTCCACGATCCCGGCCTTGCCGGGATTGAGCAGAATCTGCACATCCGCGCTGACAACGTCGGCCACGATGGTGTGGAACTCGCGGGATGCTTGCGGATCCTCTGCGTGTGGGGCATTGGTTTCCGCCTTTTCAGAATGCAGGATGTCATCAATGCTTCCCAGGGACTGCACCGCTTCCTCCTCGGACAGGCCGTCCTCCATGCGGTCGTTAATGCATTCTTCGTAATATTCCATCGCGCCGACTACCTCATCGGCTGGCAGCGTTTTGCGCAGCTCGGGCAGAAGTGCGTCTAAAAATTCTTTTTTTTTCATGTTGATACTCCTCCTGTTAAAAATTGAACAATGGGCAACAGCTCGCCAATTCCCTGCACGTTGTCTGCAAGGCGCTGCAGGCCGACTTGTGTGATGCCGTAATATTTGCGCAAGCGTCCGTTGTGTACCGTGGCGCGAACCTGAAGGCAGCCGCCCGCTTCCAGTCGCTTTAAAATAGGGTAGAGGGTAGACTCGGAGATCGGGAGCACGTCCGCCAAATCCTTTACGATTTGATAGCCATAGGACTCCCCGTTGGAAAGCACCTTCAGCACACAGGCATCCAGGAAGCCACGTTTTAATTGAACATCCATAGAATACCTCCTTTCGCTTTATATAATATACCACATAGTATACGATGTCAAGAGGTATTTGAAAAAATTTTCCCACAAAAGCATTGCTCTTGTGGGAAAACGGGTTTATTCAAAATCGATTGCAATGTCGCCGCTGGAGGTTTTCGCGGTAAGCTGTTTTTCTCCACCGGAAGCATCGCCGGAAATATGAACCGAGCCGGAGCTGGTGGAGGTTTTGGCGGTGTAGTCCTGCGGTTTGCCGGACAGTGTGCCTTCAATGTCGCCGCTGCTGGATTTTAGCTCGATGGTATCGGCGGCCAGACCGTCAAAGTCGATCTCGCCGCTGGAGGTTTCGCAGCGGACGGAAGCGGCGGACAGACGGGTCACGCCGACATCGCCGGAGGAGCTGGTGAGCACAACGGCGCTGGTGCAGGTTGTGTCGCTGATTTCCACATCGCCGGAGGAGGTGGAAGCGTTCAGCGCGTCGAACGAGGACGCTTGCAACCGCAGCTCGCCGCTGCTGAGTGCAAGGTTCGCGTTGCCGGTGAGGTTCACATCACACACGGACAAATCCCCGGCGCGCATTTCGACCTCCAACGTGGAAAGAATCTGCTCCGGATCGAGCCAGACGGTCACGCCATATGTGCCGTTATGGCGCAAAATCACCTTGAACGGCGTGCTTTCCTCCACACGCAGAACGCCGTCTGCAAAGTCAACGGTCAGCTTTACATCATCGGGAATGGTATACTCCACCGTTCCGGCCTTGTCGGCATCCGCCGCCAGCTTGACATTGAGCCAGTGGGCTTTGACGCAGACCGATTGCAGCTTATCCGCAGGGAAGTGCTTTACGGCGGTTTCAATTCCTGTCAACGAGTCCTTCTCCGAGCAACCGGAGAGGAAGCACGCTGCCGTCAGCACGGCGGCAGCCGATGCGAGGATTTTAAATACAGTACGCACGGGAATCGCCCCTTTCAATTAGATATGATTATCATACAAAAGAAAATTTGCCCTGTCAAGGAAGTGCGGATTTATTTTTGCAGCAGCCGGATATCGTTTCCGAAGAACTGGAACAGGCGGTAGGTTCCCTGTAGACGCGAGGCGATCTGCGTGGAATAGCGGCTGTCCAGCGATTCCGGGGTCAGATTTGTGGAAACGATGGTGGGGCGGTATTGCGTCATGCGGGTGTTAATGACGTTATACAAGGTATAAATTGTAAATTGCGTTGTCATTTCCGTCCCCAAATCGTCAATAATCAGCAAATCACAGTTGAAATATTTCTGCGGAAGGCGCTGGTTTTCGTCTGTGCGCTCGCCAAATTTTGCAGCTTCAAAATCGGCAAACAGCGCGCCTGCGCTCTGATAGACCACCGAAAAACCCTTGTCCGCCACCTGCCGGGCAATGCAGGCAGACAAAAACGTCTTGCCCAAGCCGGTTGCGCCGGAAAAGAGCAGGCTCTCGGAGCGGAGGGAAAATTCCGCCGCATAGCGCTTGCATCTTGTCAGCGTCATCTGCATCAAGCGGCGGGGGCTGATGCCAATGGCCGGATCCACCGTGTCAGGGTAATAAGAGAGCGAAAAATTGTCAAAGCTCTCCTTGCCAGTAAGGAATAGCGTTGTCAATTCCTTTTTCTGCTCCTGCCGGCACAGTTCCCGCAGACAAGAACACATCTCACTGCCCACGTAGCCCCGGCCGCCGCAGCGTTCGCACACCGGGGTGGCGTCCAGGAAACCCTCCTCAAAGCCGCCGGCCTCCAAAATCCAGTCGCGCTCCTGCTGCAACGCCAAATTTTCATCGCGCAGGGCGGCAATCGCCTGCGCCGGATCTTCATTTTTACGGAATGCGGCCGCGACAGCCTGTGCTGCGGTCAGACGCAGTTGGCGGTCAATTTCGCGCAGACGGGGGAACTGTTCATACGCCTGCTCCTGATGTGCGGCAAATTCCGCTTCGCGCTGTGTCTGCGCCTGCTCCAATCTTGCACGGGCACGGCGCAGGACGCCTTCGCTATATGGCATATTACGATTCCTCCTCCAACATTTTTTGGATGGCTTGCTGTCCCAGCGGGCTGATATTCTGTCCGTGGTGCTGGAACTGGCTGTTGCGTTTTTCCTGTGCGCTCTGCGGGCGCACATCCTCTTGCTGGATCTGGTCGAGCGTATGCAGTCCGGCGGCATCCCAATTTTTCAAGATGGTGTTGATATAGCCCCATTTAAACTGTCCCAGACTTTCCAATGTGCGCTGGTAAGCAAGCCGGATTTCCGGCTCGCCAAAGCCCATATCAAGCCATGAAAAAATATATTTTTCTTCCCCGGGCGTCAATTTTCGACCGTTGATTTGCAGCATTCTGGCAATCGCCGCCATGCGGGAATAGCGTAGGAGCTGCTGCTGCATATAAGCGGCGGCACGCTCGATGGTGTCAATTTTCTCATCGGCCCAGCGGAAGGCTTCGCGTTCTACCGTGCGCAGTGCGGGCATCCGCTGCGCGCCGCAGCGGCGAGAGCGCTCGATGCAATACGACAGCAACATTCCCACCACCTCGGTCGGCAAAGCGAGGTAGTCCGTCATGGTGATCAGGCATTTCAGTTCCTCCGTGGACAGTACGCGTCCATAGCGGCGCTGCACCTCGCCGCGCAGCTTTTGAAAATCGCCGTCCGGCTTCTGCAAGTGTTGCAGTACGTCTGTTTCCGTGTAGACCGGCGGCTGTGGTGCTGCGGGAGCCGGCATAGGCGGAGCGGACAAAAGCCCCAGCTGCTGCAACGCCGCTTTTGCGTGTCGCAGCCGTTCCGGGGAAAAGCCAAGCGACACCGCGTCCGAATTAGCGCCGGATTTGATATGTAAATACAGCAGCGCCGCGTCCGAATCGCCGCTGCCAAGCAGCTTGCGGACGTCCTCCTGGCGCAAAACGACCTGATTCACCCGGAAAACCTCCCTTCGTGCGCCGAATTTATTTGTGGCTATTATAGCACACACTTTGCCGGTTTTGCAAGAAATTTGCCGACGTTCCCGTGCACTTTTTTCCGCGCAATTGTTTTGACCGGTCGCGATGTCTTTCGCGCCGGAAGCCTGCGCCGGTTTCGGCTGCATTTTAGGCAGCACCGCGCTTATCGCTGCCGGATTCTGTCTACCTGTGAAAATGTAACAAAGTTTTTGGGCTTTATTTGCAAATTGCGTTGATTTTCCAATTTCTTTGGAGGTTTTTCATAATTTTACTTGTGAAAAAGTCTGTGAAAAGTGGGAATAACTCCAACGTTCCTCACGCCGAATCGGGAAGATTTTGGGGGGATTATGTCTACCTGGGAACTACAGCTTGTGTTTGTACAGTAACATTTCGCATGAAAAAACGCTCCTTGTGAAATTGCCGAGAATGTTTACAAAATTTTAAAGAGTTTTTGCGGTTTTTGGTAGCGCAAACGCGCCTGTTTGTGCTATAATTTAATTTACACTGATGAGAAGAGTAAGGAGCCGCTATGATGGAATTGTTATCCCCCGCCGGTTCGATGGATGCGCTGCGCGCTGCCGTGCAAAACGGCGCAAATGCGGTGTACCTTGGTTTTGGCGCCTATAACGCCCGGCAGGGCGCAAAAAATTTTTCCGCCGACGAGTTGGTCTACGCAGTGCAATACTGCCACACACGCGGCGTAAAGGTTCACCTGACGCTAAACACGCTGGTTTCCGACCGGGAGCTGCCCAAGGCGGCAGAGGTGCTGCGCACGGCTGTGTCGGCCGGGGTCGATGCGCTGATCGTGCAGGATCTGGGACTTGTTTCCCTGTGTCGCCAAATGGCACCCAATGTGCCGATCCACGCCTCGACCCAAATGAGCATTCACTCGCTTGAGGGCGTGCGGCAGGCCGCTGCAATGGGCATCAGTCGGGTCGTACTGGCGCGGGAGCTGCGGCGGGAGGAGATCGCCTATATTTGCCGCAACAGCCCCGTTGAAATTGAAGTATTTGTCCATGGTGCATTGTGTATGTGCTATTCTGGGCAATGTTATATGTCTGCCATCATCGGCCGCCGCTCCGGCAACCGTGGGCAGTGCGCCCAGCCGTGCCGGCTGAACTATGGCTATGACCGGGTGGAAAATAAATATCCGCTGTCGTTAAAGGACAACTGCTTGGTGGAATACCTGTCCGATTTGCAGCAGATGGGGGTTGCATCGGTCAAAATTGAGGGGAGAATGAAGCGCCCGGAGTATGTCGCGACCGCGACACGCATCTATCGCAGCGCCATCAACGGCGAGCCGGTCAGCGATACCTCCCTTCGTGAGCTGGAGGACGCATTTTCCCGCCAGGGCTTTACGGACGGCTACTTTCAGGGACAAACCGGCCCGGAGATGTTTGGCGTCCGCGTAGCCGGTCGGGAAAATAAGGCGCTGTTCCAGGCGGCGCGCGCCAGCTATGAAAGCGGCGAGGCGCAGCTGGTGCCGGTACAATTCTACGCAATTGTCAGCGCTGAGCAGGGTACTGTGTTGGCTGTACAGGATGATGAGGGCCACATCTGCAAAACCATGGGGCCGATGCCGCAGGCAGCACAGACGCGCGCCTTGACAGAGGATGATTTGGCCGCCCGCCTGAGCAAAACCGGCGGAACGCCCTATTACTGCACCAATGTGCGCTGCATCGTTGACCGCGGCGTTATGCTTCCCGCTGCTGCCATCAATGCAATGCGGCGGGAGGTGCTTTCCCGCCTAAGCGCAGTGCGCGGGCGGCAGAAACAGCCAAGCATTGGCATATTCCACGCGTTGCAGCCGCTGCCCAATCCCAAGAAGCCGCCGGTGTTGACCGTCAGCGTGCTTCGCGCCGAGCAGGTGACGCGCCGGATGCTTGGCGCTGCGCCGGAGCTGCTGTATCTGCCGCTGACCGAGCTGGTGGAGAACCCACAGCTGGTCGCCGCTGCATCCCGGCGCACCACGGTGGTCGCCGTGTTGCCCCGCATCTGCTGGGACAGCGAAACCCCTACGCTGCTGCACCGGCTGGATGCGGCCTATGCGATGGGCGTGCGCCAGGTGTTGACCGGCAACCTCGGGCAGATCTCGCTGGCACGCTCGCGCGGATTTGAGGTGCGGGGCGACTTCGGGCTGAACGTCTACAACTCGCGCACGATGCAATATCTGCAAAAGCAAGGCTTTTTGTCGGCGACCGCGTCCTTTGAAATGACGCTTGCACAGATCCGCGATATGCGCAAGTCCGTGCCGGTCGAGCTGATCGCCTATGGCCGTCTTCCGCTGATGCTGACGGAAAATTGCTTGAACAAAAACCGCACCGGCACCTGCTCGTGCCAGCATGGCGAGGTGCGTCTGACCGATCGGATGGGCGAAGAATTTCGCGTTGTCCGCGACCCCGGCACCTGCCGCAATGTCATTCTCAACGGCAAAAAGCTGTATATGCTGGACAAACAGCGTGAGCTGCGCCGCTTGGGACTATGGGCTACACGGCTGATGTTCACAACGGAAAATCCCGGCGAGGTAGACAGCGTGCTGGCGGCCTACCGCAATGCCGCGCCGTTTGACCCCGGTTCCGGTACGCGCGGATTATATTTAAGAGGAGTGGAATAATATGTTGGTTTTGGCATCCCAATCGCCGCGACGCAAGCAGCTGTTGGAAATGATGGGATTGGAATTTCAAACGATCGTCGCCGATGTGGACGAGTCCATGGATTCGACGATCGATATTCAAGATGAAATTATGCGCATCAGCCGCAGCAAGGCGCTGACGGTGCAGGCAAAATGCACGCAGGAGGATATCATTATTGCCGCCGACACAATGGTCTGCATCGACGGCAAACGCCTGGGCAAGCCGAAAAACGCCGAGGACGCCTTTGCAATGCTCCGGCAGTTATCGGGTCGGGAACACCATGTGATCTCCGGCTTGAGCGTGGTGCAGGGACAGCGGGTGGAATCGGCGGTGGAGATCACCGCGCTGCACTTCCGCCCTTTGTGCGATGCGGAGATCGCCGCCTATATCGCCACCGGCGAGCCGATGGACAAGGCCGGCGCATATGGCATTCAGGGGAAGGCTGCGATGTTTGCGCAAAAAATGTGCGGCGACTATTATAATGTAATGGGTCTTCCGGTTTGTCGGCTCACGGCCATGCTGCGAGGCTTTGGCGTGAAGCTGCTGGACTGCTGAGATAGCTTAGATTGGAGCGGTACTTCTTTGAAAAAATTATTTAACACCAGAGTCAAGGTCATTTTGGTGCTGGCGCTGGCACTGGCCATCATTACGGCGCTGGCTGCGGCGCTGCTTCCCGGCACAACACCGGGACAGACGGTCGTGCAGACACTGCTGGCACCTTTGCGCAGCGGGTTTCATTCCATGACTAGCCTTGCAGAGCGCTATTACAACTATATTTTTAAATATGAATCCCTACAGGCGGAAAACGAAGAACTCACACGCAAGCTCAACGCCATGGAGGAGGACGTGCGCAGTGCCGATGCACTCCAGCGGGAAAACGAGCGGCTGCGCCAGCTGGTTGACCTGACGCAGGATCGCGAGGACTACCTGCGCGAAGATGCGTATATTGTGGCTTGGGATTCCTCCAACTACAAAAGCGCCTTTACCATCAACAAGGGCAGCAGCTCCGGACTGGAGGAGGACATGGTGGCCATTACCGAATTTGGGCAGGTCGTTGGGCTGATCACCGATGTCGGGCCAAACTGGGCAACCGTCACAACCGTGCTGGATTCATCCCTGCAAATTTCCGGTTCGGTCGCTTCCTCCGGCTATACGGGCATCGTGCAGGGCGCGTTTGCCACCGGCCAGGAGGGGAAAATGCGCATGAACTATCTGCCAACCGTGGCCGTCATCCGCAATAACGATCAGGTTGTGACGACCGGCTCCACCATCTACCCCAAGGGGTTGATCATCGGCTATATTGAGGACGCGGATTTCGACAAAACCGGTGTTGCAAAATATGCGATCCTTACGCCTGCGGCCAATTTTGACAACCTTTCGCAGGTTTTCATCATCACCAACTATACCGTCGAATGAGCAGAAAGGAACGCCTATGCTTGAAAAATTTCGTCTGACCCCTCGCCAATGGAAAAGCGTGGGCAAGTGGACGCTGTACGCGGCGCTGTTCCTTGTGGTGATGATGGTGCAAACCGTCTGTTTGGGGAACGTTCGCATCTTCGGCACCGGCTTGTCGCTGCTGCCGATCGTCTGCTGCTGCGTTTGCCTGAAGGAAGCGCCCGGCAACGGCGGTGTGTTCGTTTTGATCGCATCGCTGGTCTGGTGCCTGTCCGGCGCGGATTCCGGCAGCTTGGCAATTTTGCTGTGGACATCGCTCAGCGTCCTTGGCGCGATCGTGTGTCAGGCACTGCTGAACAACCGGTTTTTGTCCTGCGCGCTGTGCAGCTTTATCACGCTGCTGGTCAGCGAAACCGTCTGCTTCCTCAGCAAATTCTGGTTCGGCGGCGCGCAGGCCGATCAGTACCTGAAAAAGGTTCTGCCGGGCGTGCTGCTGTCCATGCTGTTTTACCCCATTTTGTATGGGATCACGCGCAGTATCTCCCGGATTGGAGGGAATTATGGAACGGAATCGTAACACCCGCGTGGGTGTTGTGCTTGTGTTGACGCTGGCAATTATCGGATTTTTTATGATCCGCCTGTATGACATTCAGGTCGTCAACCGAAAAAAAGACGCAGGCAGCGCCGACACCTATACCTATACCACACGCGTCACCGCTGCGCGCGGGGAAATTCTTGACCGCAACGGCAAGGTGCTGGTCACCAACCGCGCCAGTTATAATTTGATCATCATCAGCTCCGTACTGTTCAGCAGCGATTCTCCCAACGAAAGTCTGCGACAGCTGGTCAATATCTGTGCGGAAAATGGCTATGAAATTGCCGACCATCTGCCGGTGACGCAGGAAAAACCGTATGAATTTACCCTTGACGAGTATTCCACCGACTGGCGCGGCTATTATCGCGATTTTCTCAATGACTGCGGCTGGGATCCGGATATTTCCGCTGCCCAGCTGATGAAGCTGCTGCGGGAAAAATATAATCTTCCGGACGACTGGTCAGAGCGTGAACTCCGCGCGGTCAGTGCGCTGCGATATGAATTATCCTTGCGCTACTGCACAACGCTTCCCACCTATACCCTGATGGAGGACGTGGACTCCGATGCGCTGTCGGCCATTATGGATCTGCGCATTCCCGGCTTGAACGTGGAATCGTCCACCGTGCGCGAATATGCCACGCCGTATGCCGCCCATGTTTTAGGCAGCGTTGGAAAAATGGACAGCACCGAGTGGAAAACCTACTCCGAGTTGGACTACCCCATGGACGCCTATGTTGGCAAGGACGGGCTGGAGCGTGCATTTGAAACCGATCTGCACGGAACGGACGGCACCAAGACAACCGTCATCACTTCCGACGGCACGACCGTCAGCGAGTATTATTCCACAGAGCCGGTCGCAGGCAATAACATTGAAACCACCATCGACATTGACCTGCAAATCGCCGCAGAACAGGCACTGGAACGCACCATTCTGGATCTGCGCGAAAACGGTGTGGGCATCAATGCCTACGGCAAGGACGCCGAGGGCGGCGCAGTGGTCGCCATGGATGTCAACACCGGCGAAATTCTCGCCTGCGCCAGCTACCCATCTTACGACCTCGCCACCTACAACCAAAACTACAACAAGCTGAATGCGGACAAGCTCTCTCCGCTGCTCAACCGCGCCATGAACGCCATCTATAACCCCGGTTCTACCTTTAAAATGGTCACAACCATCGCCGCCATCAATAACGATGTGGTCGGCCGTTACTTTGGCATCGAGGACGAGGGCGTCTATGAGTATTATAAAGAGCAAAACTTTACGCCTTACTGCTATTATTACACCAGCTATCATCAGACCCACGGTGTGGTGAATGCGATGCAGGCATTGGCCGTATCGTGCAACTACTATTTTTATGAGGTCGGCCGCCTGATTTCCAGCACGGTCGGCTGGGATGCGCTGGACAAGGTGTCGAAAGACCTCGGCCTGGGCGAAGCAACCGGCGTGGAGCTGCCGGAAGACACCGGTCACCGCGCCAATGCCGAAACCAAGAAAAAACTGTACGGCGAGAACGAACAGGGCTGGTATGGCGCCGACGTGCTGATGGCATCCATCGGACAGTCGGAAAATAAATTTACCCCCTTACAGCTTTGTTGTTACACCTCCGCGCTCGCCAATGGCGGAACGCGTTATAAAGCGACCTTCCTCAGCCGCGTGGTTTCCGGTGATTACCAAAAGCTGGTGCGCGAAAATGTTCCCGAGGTGCGCAGCACCTGCTATATGTCCGAGGAATCGTATGCCGCTGTCCATGAGGGGATGCGCATGACCGTTACCGCCGACAACGGCACCGCCCACAGCGTGTTCGGCGACTATCCGATTGCCGTCAGCGCCAAAACCGGCACCGTGCAGACAGACCTGAGTATCGCCGGTATCCGTTCGGACAGCGCGTCTTTCGTCTGCTATGCGCCGTCGGACAATCCGCAGATCGCCGTCACGGTCTACGTGGAAAACGGCGCACAGGGCGGTAACCTCGGCAACATCGCCAAGGCGATTTTCGACGTCTATTTTGCCGACCAAAATAACACTGAACGCTACCCGGTGGAAAATTCGCTGGGTTGACGGACACACGGGACAGGAGGGATGGCTTATGCCCGGAATCAAATATATCGCCCGCATTTTGAGTGGCGTGCGTTTTGAAAAACTCAACAAAATGCTCACGGTAGTAAAGGAGAAAAGCGGACACGGCAAGGTGCGCACCTTCTGTGACATTGCGTGGTGTGCCGTCCGCTACGGCGCCGGGTATTACGACTATGTAATGTTCGGCTTCTACGCCATGAACGGGAAGCAACGCGATACCCATCTGACCCGCGTGCGGAACAAAAAGGTCTGCGAGTGCATGAACGAGCCGGGTTTCGGTGAAATTTTTGACAACAAGCTCGTTTTTGCCGAGCACTTCTCCGACTTTTTTCAGCGCAAAATTCTCAATGCCGAAACGGCAGATGAAGCGGCTATGGCTGATTTTCTGTCCGGTCTTGACGCGTTTTTGGCCAAACCGATTCGCGGCACCTGCGGCAACGGCATTGAAAAGCTGAACGCGGCAGACTTCTCCTCGCCGGCGGCAGCGCTGGACTATGTGCGCCAGCGGCAGCTTTTTATGCTGGAGGAGCCATTGCGGCAGCACGAACAACTCGCGCGGCTGCATCCGTCCTCGGTCAATACGTTCCGCATTGTAACCGACCGGGTGGGGGATACCGTTCACATCGCCTATGTGGTCATCAAAATCGGAACCGGTACCGGATTTTGTGACAACTCCGGGCAAGGCGGCGTGATTTGCCGGGTCGATCCGGAAAAGGGCTGCATTTGTTCGGTCGCAACCGATGATTATTTCCACGTTTACACCCACCACCCTGATACCAACATCCGCTTTGAGGGCTACGCCCTGCCAATGGTGGACGAGGCCATCGCGCTGGTGCGGCGGGCGGCGCTTGTGGTGCCGCAGATTCGGCACGTGGGCTGGGATGTGGCGATCACGCCGACCGGCCCTGTGCTGATCGAGGGTAACGACTATCCCGGCACCGACTTGTGCCAGCTTGCGCCGCATTACCCTGAAAAATGTGGACTTTGGCCATATTACAAAGAAATTTTGCACATGAAATAATACGAAAAGCCGCGCCCGTCAAGGAAAAACACTTGACAGACGCGGCATTTTATGATAGAATAAACAAGCTGTCAAGGTTTTTACCTTGTCACAGGAGGAGGCACAGGATGCTGTCGGACACCTTGGAAATGTCGCTTCTCTTTGATTTTTACGGCGATTTGCTGGCGAACAAGCAGAAAAGCTGCTTCGACCTTTACTACAATCAGGATCTTTCCTTAGCAGAAATCGCACAAAGCGAGGGCATCTCCCGGCAAGGCGTCCACGACGCGATCGCCCGTGCAGAAAGGGCACTGCGCGGCTTTGAGCAGGTGCTGGGCTGCGTAGAGCGTGCGCAGCAGCTGCGGCAGGAGCTGGCGGAAATTACAGCCGCCGCGCAAACGCTACGCGCCTGTGCCGATCCCACGGTTCAGCAGGCTGCCGAAAAAATTTTGGCCGCTGCCAACAAACTAAAGGAGTAACGCAATGGCATTTGAAGGCTTAACTGAAAAACTTTCGGCTGCGTTTAAGCGGCTCCGGGGCAAGGGGCGGCTGAGCGAATCCGATGTAAAAGAAGCAATGCGCGAGATCCGTCTGGCTCTGCTGGAAGCGGATGTCAGTTATAAGGTCGTCAAGGATTTCATCAAAACCGTCACCGAACGGTGCGTCGGCAGCGATGTTCTCGAAAGCCTGACGCCCGCGCAGACCATCGTCAAAATCGTGGACGAGGAGCTTACGCGCCTGATGGGTTCGGAAAACCAGCGCATCACCATCTCCCCCAAGGGGCCGACTGTGGTTATGTTGGTTGGCCTGCAAGGCGCCGGCAAAACGACCAACGGTGCAAAGCTGGCAGGTCTGTTCAAAAAACAGGGCAAGCGCCCGTTGCTGGTGGCTTGTGACATTTATCGCCCCGCTGCAATCAAGCAGTTGGAGGTCGTGGGCGCACAGTTGGATATCCCGGTGTTCCAGATGGGGCAGACCAACCCCGTGGACATCGCCAAGGCCGCCATTCGCCACGCCACACAGCACGGCAACGACTTCGTCTTTCTCGACACCGCCGGCCGTCTGCACGTGGACGAAACACTGATGAACGAGTTGAAGTCCATCAAGGCTACGGTGC
This sequence comes from uncultured Clostridia bacterium, assembly GCA_945910975.1. Classification (GTDB taxonomy): domain Bacteria; phylum Bacillota; class Clostridia; order Oscillospirales; family Oscillospiraceae; genus JAKSPM01. The sequence goes on from CAMDZY010000025.1 coordinate 12,714, forward strand.
AGCCCGATGAAATTATGCTTGTGGTCGACGCCATGACCGGTCAGGACGCGGTCAACGCCGCACAGACCTTTAACGAGTGGCTGGAAATTGACGGCGTGATGCTGACCAAGCTCGATGGCGATGCACGCGGCGGCGCAGCACTTTCCGTCCGCGCTGTCACCGGCAAGCCCATTAAATTCATCGGCACCGGCGAAAAGCTCGACCAGATCGAGCCGTTCCACCCCGCGCGGATGGCTTCGCGTATTCTGGGCATGGGTGACGTACTCTCGCTGATCGAAAAGGCCGAGGCCGCACTCGACCAGAAAAAAGCCGCCGAGCTGGAACAACGGTTGCGCGCCAATAAATTTACGCTGGCTGATTTCTATGACCAGCTGGTGCAAATCAAGGGCATGGGCAATATGCAGGATCTGCTCGGCATGGTTCCCGGCATGGGCAGCTTAAAGAACGTCCAGGTGGACGAAAAAGCGCTCGACCGCGTACAGGCAATCATCCAGTCCATGACGCCTTATGAGCGTGAAAATCCCAGCTGCCTGAACCACAGCCGCAAGCGCCGCATTGCCGCCGGCTGCGGCCGCAAGGTGGAGGATATCAACAAGCTGCTCAAACAGTTTGACACCATGCAGCAGATGGTCAAGCAGTTCTCCGGCCCCGGCGCATCGAAAAAGCTCAAGCGGATGCAAAAGCGCGGTGGAATCCCCGGTATGGGCGGCGGCATGGGCGGCTTCCCCGGCATGTGATCGCTCAAATCAATTGGTTAGGAAACAGGCACGGCTTGTTCCAATATATTTATTAAAAATTTGGAGGTGAACCCCTTGGTTAAAATCAGACTGAGAAGAATGGGTGCAAAGAAGGCTCCTTTCTATCGTATCGTAGTTGCAGATTCTCGCTTTCCTCGCGACGGTCGTTGCATTGAGGAAATCGGCACCTACAATCCCCTGAGCAACCCCGCTGCCATTCAGGTGGACGCCGAAAAGGCAAAGCAGTGGATTAAAAACGGCGCACAGCCTACGGATACCGTTAGAGCGCTGCTGAAAAAAGCGAACGTTCTGTAAGCATAAAGGAGATTTACAATGAAGGAACTCCTGCTCTATATGGCAAAAAATCTGGTGGACAATCCGGATGCCGTCAGCGTCAACGAGTATGTGGAAGACGACGCAACCGTGTTGGAGCTGCACGTTGCATCAGAGGATATGGGCAAGGTAATCGGCCGGCAGGGTCGCATTGCCAAGGAAATCCGCACAATTATGAAGTCCGTGGCACAACGCACCGGCCAGCGTGTCAACGTTGAAATTGTCGATTGATCAGAAGGCGAGTTACAAACACTCGCCTTCTGATTGTTTTTTGCGCTTTGTACCTTATTCAAATACCTGCCCGTCCTGCTCCAACAATTTGCGCTTTTGAAACAGCCGCGACAGGCCAATCAGACCGCCGATGCCGATGACAAGATTGGCAATGCCGATATAGTTCAGCGGACTGCCGTTGAAAGTGGCGAGCAGTACATTACAAATGCCAATCAGCCAATTGCAGCCGATCACGGTTGCGATCAAGTGAATGATGTGCGAAAGGTGCCGGATGCGTGAGGGATAATCGGAAAACAGCTCAAATTCGCCGTCGGCTGCTTTTTTGCGGAAGTACACCCAGCGTTGGAAGGAGCCGACCTGCTCGGCACCGGTCGATTCCAGAAATGCAATGTATGT
>CAMDZY010000026.1 GCA_945910975.1 uncultured Clostridia bacterium
ATCGTGTCGGATGAAAAGATCATTGAAGTCTGCAATGATAAATGGAAGACCTACCTGTTCTTGAAAGAAAATGGCTTCCAAACGCCAAAGACATATTTGACGCTGCAAAAAACAATGCTGGCCTTGGACAGCGGCGAACTGCAATACCCGATCATCGTCAAGCCGAGGTTCGGCTGCGGGTCGATCGGTATGTCAATTGCGGAAGATGAAATGGCGCTGCTGTACTATTTCCGGCGCAATTCGCGTGTTGTTTCGAAGTCTTATCTGAAATACGAATCGGCGTCCGTTGGGATCGATGAACAAATTCTGTATCAGGAGTGCCTGACGGGGCAGGAATATGGCGCGGATATGATCCATGATTTGAACGGCCAATTGCAAAATGTAATTGTGAAAAAGAAGATTGCCATGCGTGCCGGAGAAACGGACATCGCCCAGTTGGTGGATGTGCCGGCAATATCGAGCGAATTAACGCGACTGAGTGGCCTGACAAAGCACGTTGCAAATATGGACTGCGATGTGTTCCTTGTCGATGGCGTTCCCTATGTGCTGGAGATGAATGCACGCTTTGGCGGCGGATATCCATTCAGCCACATGGGCGGGTGCAACTTGCCCCAAGCGATCGTGCGTTGGTGCGAGGGAAAGCACGTGGACAAGGCGCTTTTGTCTTCCGAACTGGGCTGCGTAGGCTATAAGGAACTAAGCATAACAAGTACACAGAGGTAAGCATATGAAAAAGATATTGATTTTAGGCGGAGCGAATCTGCACTGCAAACTTGTTCGCGCGGCGAAGGAAATGGGCTTGTATACGGTTGTTACCGACTATTTGGTGGATTCTCCTGCGAAGAAAATCGCGGATGAGAGTTGGATGCTGAATGTGATGGATGTGGATGCCATTGTGCAGCGTTGCCGGGAAGAAGGCATTGACGCCGTATTAAGTACCCATCTGGATCCCTGCCAGCGGCCTTATTATGAGATCTGCCATAAACTGGGTGTCCCGTGCTATATTGATACGTGGGATCAGGTGTTTTCTCTGACAGATAAAAATGCATTCAAAGCCGCTTGCATTCGCAATGGTGTAGATATTATCCCAACCTATCAGGAAACGGAAGCCGATGCCATTGAATATCCGGTTCTCGTGAAGCCTGCCCACAGTCGCGGCTCAAGGGGACAAACCGTGTGTGAGTCTGCTTTGGCACTTGACGAAGCCCTGCGGAAAGCAAAAAAGGAGTCGGATGATGGCATCGCCATTATTGAAAAGTACATGGGAAACAAGGGCGACTTTTCAATGACCTATATTTTTGTCGACGGCAAGCCTTGCCTGACGCGTACCTCTGACAGATATTTAGGCTCGCTTGCGCTTGGATTGGAAAAAGTTGGAATCGGTACGGTATCCCCCAGCCATTATACGCAAATGTATATTGACAATGTGGAGCCGAGAATTTTGAAAATGCTTTCCGATTTACATATCAAAAACGGCCCAGTGTTTATGCAGGGCTTCGTTGACGGGGAAACGGTTCGTTTTTACGATCCCGGTTATCGCTTCCCCGGAAGTGAATTTGATGAAATGTACGCAAAGCATACCGGGATTGATTTGATCAAGATGATGATCGAGTTTGCCATGACCGGCAACATGAACAGCCGGTATCATAGCCTTTACGATGGAATGGTAAAAATGGATGGCAATGCGGCAATCGTTTTGTTCCCAGTCATTCGCGATGGAAAAATCGCAAGAGTTGACGGCTTGGATGCGATTTCCCGGCTTAAAGGTGTATATGGATATACAACAAGGCACAAGGTCGGTGAAGACGTTCCTTTCACAAAGGATGTAAACCAACGCTTTGGAGAAATTGACATCATTTGTGACAGTTTTACGGAATTGAAGGCAACGCTTCATGAGGTTTTCCGTTTGCTTCACGTCATAGATTCCGAGGGACTCGATATGCTGCATGGGAATATCGATGTGGAGGCCATAAAAGCGCCTGCTGCAAGTCGGCGGGCTGAGAATAGGGAGGAAATGCGTAATGGGCGATGCGGGAATTAGCTTAGTAATTTTTGTCATATTTATTGCTTTATTTATATGGGATAGGCTGCCGATGGCAACAACGGCCATTTTGGGCTGTGCAGTCATGGTAATTGCAGGTGTCTGCGATTTCGGTACGGCATTTGGATCGTTTGCATCCAGCACAGTTGTGTTGACAATGGGCGTTATGGTCATAGGTGCAGGAATTTCCGAAACAGGTCTTGCTGCGACAATTGGCAAATGGATCGTCCGTGCTGCCGGCACCTCACAGACGAAGCTGGTGATTGGAACCTATCTTGTTTCTGCAATGATGTCGGCATTTTTGACGAATTCTGCGGTTTTGGCTATTTTCATTCCGATCGTTATGGGCTTGTCGGCCTCAAACGACAGCATCAAAGCAAAGAATTTGATCATGCCGATTGCATTTGGCTGTGTGATCGGTGGCGCTTCTACACTTGTTGGCTCAACACAGCAGATGACGGCGCAGGGATTGCTGGAAAGCGCCGGGGTTCAAACGTTTCGCACGTTTTCCTTTACGCCGGTTGGCGGGGTGCTTGTATTGCTCGGCTTGGTGTATTGCCTGGTATTTGGAATCAAACGTGGCGAGAGAATATGGGGAAGCCGAATTGACGAAGCCGAATACAGTGCACCGCAGGAGGAAAGCTATAGTAAGCCTAAGATGTGCATTATGGCGGCGATTTTTGCCTTAACTGTTGTATTTTACATCACAGAATGGATTCCGTTGGCAATTACAAGTACGGTGGCTGCGTTGTTGTGCATTATCACAGGGTGCATTTCCCAGAAAAAGGCGGTAATGTCCATCAACTGGAACATTGTCGGACGCTTAGGAGGATGTTTAGGGCTGGCCAAGGCACTGGAAACAGCCGGCGGCACAGAATTGATTGCCGGTGCATTCAAGACCCTCGTTGGCGCTTCTCTTTCGCCGTTTATCATTTTCTGCATTTTCGTTTTGTTGGTACAGGTCGTGAGTGAATTCATGTCCAATTCCACGGCAATTTTAATCGTACTCCCGATTATCTTGGCGATTGCGCCGGAAATGGGGCTGAATGCGTACACGTATGCACTCGGCATAACACTCGCTTCCGGCATGGCCCTGAGCTGCCCGCTGGCCAGTTCGACATTGGGTATGTCCATGTCGGCCGGATATCATTTTAATGACTATTTTAAATATGGTTTCTTCTTCGATGTGATCGCTTATGTCACCATCATTACCCTTGTTCCGCTGATGTATGGTTTGACGATATAATCAAGAAACCAACCATGAAGGGGGTACAAGAACCGTGCAGATCATTTCAAAAATCATCTCCAACATTCTTACCGCCCTTTATCAGCCTTTCTGGTTTGCGGTGATCTTATCCGTACTTTTTATGTTCGTATATAAAACGCACCGTTCCATCAGACAAGCCGCAAAAGAGTGGATTTACTGGTTTCGCTCCGAACCGCGCTTCCGCCGTATGTTTCTGTTGGTGTTCTATACGGCGATGATCCTGTTCCGTACATTATTGAACCGGAATATGTGGACAAACCCGGTGAGCAATGTGATTGGCATTTGGGGTCTTTATAATGAAAAGGGAGAATTAACGACCCAAAGCATTGAAAATCTGCTGCTGTTTATTCCCTTTGTAGTTCTTCTGCTATGGGCAGAGCGGGAAAGGCTCTTGCCCAGGGTGACGATCCGCTCAGTTCTTTGGAAAGCCACGAAGATTACTTTCGCGTTTTCCTTTTCGATAGAAATGCTCCAGCTGTTTCTCCGGCTTGGCACATGGCAGCTTTCGGATCTTGTCTATAACACACTGGGCGGCACGATCGGCGGTCTGATTTACTATGCAGGGTACAAGCTCAAGAACAGATAATATGCCGGATAGAAATCTACTTGGCGTCATGGGAAAAATAGCGATCCTTCCAAGGGGCGGCTCGGCCGCCCCTTGTTTTTGTTTCGGCGGGTAGGGGATTGCCGACCCGACAAATTTTGACTTTTGGCAGATCCCCTCTTGACGTTTTAGACAAAATTTAAATTTTGCCCGAAAAAACAAAAAATATAGTGGAAATCTTTTGCGAACCATGCTATAATTGTATGTGGTGGATGTTGGCGTTCCACCGCACAAATGTTTTTATCAACAACTGCCGCTGCCTTTTCAGCAGCCGGCAAGAATTTTCATTCAGGAGGAAATATATATGGAAACCTATGGTCTGGAAAAGCTCGGCATTATCAATGCAAAAGCAGTCTACCGCAACCTGACGCCCGCTCAGTTGACGGAACACGCACTGCGCCGCGGCGAGGGTACGCTGTCCAACACCGGTGCGCTGGTGGTGAAGACCGGCAAGTATACCGGCCGTTCCGCAAACGACAAGTTTATCGTGGACTCCAAGGGCGTACATGACGAGATCGCCTGGGGCAAGGTCAACAAGCCCATCTCCCAGGAAGGTTTTGACGCCATCTACAGCAAGGTCATTGCTTACCTGCAAAACAAGGAGATCTTCATTTTCGACGGTTTCGCAGGTGCAGACCCTAAATATACCCAGTCCTTCCGCGTTGTCAATGAACTGGCTTCCCAGAACCTGTTCATCCGCAACCTGCTCCGCCGTCCCTCCGCTGAGGATCTGGCAAACTTTAAAGAAGACTACACCGTTATCGCGGCTCCCGGCTTCAAGTGCATCCCCGAAATCGACGGCACCCGCAGCGAAGCTGCCATCCTGATCGACTATGAAAAGCATCTGGTCGTCATCTGCGGCAGCCAGTACGCAGGCGAAATCAAGAAGTCTGTATTCTCCGTCATGAACTATGTCCTGCCCAAGAAGGGCGTGTTCCCGATGCACTGCTCTGCAAACATCGGCACCGAGGGCGACTCCGCTGTCTTCTTCGGCCTGTCCGGCACCGGCAAGACCACCTTGTCCGCAGACCCCAACCGCAAGCTGATCGGCGACGACGAACACGGCTGGGCTGACGATTCCGTATTCAACTTTGAGGGCGGCTGCTATGCCAAGTGCATCAACCTCAGCCCCGAAGGCGAACCCGAAATCTACAACGCCATCAAGTTCGGTTCTCTGGTTGAGAACGTCGTGATGGATCCCGATACCCGCGAATTTGACTTTGACGATGATTCCCTGGCTGTCAACTCCCGTGTTGGCTACCCCGTGGAATATATCCCCAATGCAGAGCTGTCCGGCAAGTCCTCCAGCGTGCCGAAGACCGTTATCTTCCTGACCGCTGACGCATTCGGCGTCTTGCCTCCCATCTCCAAGCTGGATAAGAACCAGGCCATGTACTACTTCGTTTCCGGCTTCACCTCCAAGCTGGCTGGCACCGAAATCGGCGTGAAAGAACCGGTTCCCACCTTCTCCACCTGCTTTGGCGAGCCCTTCCTGCCCCTGGATCCGTCCGTTTATGCCGCAATGCTGGCAGAAAAGGTCGAAAAGTCCGGCGCAAATGTCTATCTGATCAACACCGGCTGGAACGGCACCGGCAAGCGCATGAAGCTGGCCTACACCCGCAAGATGGTCACCGCTGCCCTGACCGGCGCAATCGAAAAGGTTGAAATGGTCAAGGATCCGTACTTCGGCGTATCCGTTCCCACCGAGATCGAGGGCGTTCCCTCCGATCTGCTGATCGTTGCAAATACTTGGGAAGACAAGGCCGCTTATGAGGCAAAGGCTAAGGAACTGTCCAAGAAGTTCGTTGAAAACTTCAAGAAGTACACCCATATGAGCGACGAAGTGGTCGCAGCAGGCCCCAAGGCTGACTAATATTTTATAAATGACGGGCGGCCCCGAGCGGGTCGCCCGCGATAAAAAAATCCATTATGGAGGGAAATTATGGCACGAAAAGTTCAACTGACGGAAACAGTTCTTCGTGACGCCAACCAGTCTTTGATGGCAACCCGCCTACCCTACAGTGACTATGAAGACATTTTGTCCACCATGGACAAGGCCGGCTACTACTCTGTGGAATGCTGGGGCGGCGCTACGTTCGATTCCTGCCTGCGCTATTTGGGCGAGGATCCGTGGGAACGCCTGCGCGGCCTGCGCAAGAATATGCCCAACACCAAGCTGCAAATGCTCCTGCGCGGACAGAATTTGCTGGGATATAAGCACTATCACGATGACGTGGTAGAAAAATTTGTCCAGCTGTCCATCAAAAACGGCATCGACATCATCCGTATTTTTGACGCACTCAATGACTTCCGCAACCTTGGCACCGCGCTGGATGCGACCATGAAGTACGCCACCAAAAATACCATCGCTTCCGGCTGCATCTCCTATACCCAAAGCCCGGTACACACGGTCAAAAAGTATATTGAGATGTGTAAGGAGCTTAAGAAAATGGGCTTCCAGACCATTTGCCTGAAGGATATGGCCGGCACGATGAGCCCCTACGAGGCAGAGCATCTGGTCAAGGGCATCAAGGACGCGGTCGGCAATATGCCGCTGATCCTGCACACCCACTGCACCACCGGTATGGCCTACATGACGGTCACCAAGGCAATTGAATCCGGCATTGATGTGATCGATACCGCAACGTCTTGCTTCTCCAACGGTACCTCTCAGCCCGCGACCGAAACGCTGTTCTACGCCTTGCAGCAGTACGGCATCCAGAGCGGCCTGAAAGAGGACGTCATCAATCAGGTCAACGATTATTTCAAACCCATCAAGCAGAAATATGTCGACTCCGGCCGTATCAATCCCAAGAGCATGGCAACCGATGCACAGGCTCTGGTTTATAAGGTTCCCGGCGGTATGCTGTCCAACATGATCGCCAACCTCACCGATATGCACGCCATGGACAAGTTCGACGAGGCACTGGCTGAAATTCCCAACGTCCGCAAGGATTTGGGCTATCCTCCGCTGGTCACGCCGCTGTCGCAGATGGTCGGCAATCAGGCCGTTACCAATGTCCTGCTGGGCGAGCGCTATAAGTCCGTATCCAAGGAAGTGCAGAACTACTTCAAGGGCGAATACGGCGTGGCACCTGCTCCGGTCAATGCCGAACTGGAAGCCAAGATCCTCAAGGGCGGCAAGCCGGTTGACTGCCGGATCGAGGACAAAAAGCGCACCGGTGAAGAAATGAAGAAAGCCAAGGCAGATTTGGGCGATCTGGCACGCTCCGAGGAAGATTTGATGAGCTATATCTGCTTCCCCGATCAGGCCAAGAAGTTTATGGAAGACCGCAAGGCCAAGGAAGAAAACATCGTCACTTACTCCATCGAAAAAGTGTAAGGAGGAAAAGCCATGATGTTTTTGGTATTTGGCACCAACCCGGAGATGGAACACATCGGTATCGGTACGGCCGGTATTGTTGCGATCCTGGGTTATGTGGTGGTATTTGTCGGGCTGGTTTTGCTGATGGCTGTGATCTATGCCTTGGGCAAAGCAATGACATCCCGCAAAAAGGCGGCACCCGCTGCACCCGCAGCACCGGTCGTTGCGGCAGAACCTGCTCCCGGCACGGCCGGCGAGGTGAAGCTGTACTCGGTCAGTGACCGCGATGCAGCCCTGATTATGGCAATCGTTGCCAATAAGCTGCAAAAACCCTTGAACGAACTGCGGTTCAAATCCATCAAGGAGGTTCAGTAAAGAATGAAGTATAAAGTTACGTTAAACGGAAAAACCTACGAAGTTGAAGTAGAAGCAGACAAGGCCATGCTGGTCGATGAATATGAAGCCTTTGCACCGGCACCGGCAGCACCTGCTGCGCCTGCCGCACCCGCCGCTGCTGCACCTGCTGCACCCGCTCCCGCTGCTGTTGCAGTCGGTCCCGGCGAGGTCGTCGCGGCACCGATGCCCGGCACCATCCTGCGCGTGAATGTGACGCAGGGTCAGGTAGTTAAGTCCGGCGATATTCTGGCTGTTCTGGAAGCCATGAAAATGGAAAATGAAATTCTCGCTCCCCGTGACGGCTCTGTTTCGCAGGTTGTTGTTTCCAAAGGCTCCACGGTGGATACCGGCGCTCCCCTGGTCGTACTGGCTTAAGGAGGATGCCCATGAACGTACTTGCTTTTAGTGTGGGCGATACCCTCATGAAACTGCTGCGGGAATCCGGTTTTGCCAGCTTTTTCGTTGGCGATGGCTGGAAATCACTGGTTATGATTGTGATTGCCTGCGTGCTGCTTTATTTGGGCATTGTCAAAAAATTCGAGCCGCTGCTGATGGTGGGCATTGCTTTTGGTTGCCTGCTGACGAACCTGCCCGGTTCCAGCCTGTATACGCCGGAACTTTGGACAGAGTTTATGCAAGAAGGCGGCGAGTTCTATCACAGCTACGGTCACGTCCTGCAAGAGGGCGGCCTGCTGGACTTCTTCTATATCGGTGTTAAGGCCGGTATTTATCCCTGCCTGATTTTCATGGGCGTTGGCGCAATGACGGACTTCGGCCCGCTGATTTCCAACCCCAAGAGTATGCTGATGGGCGCAGCCGCGCAGCTGGGCGTGTTTGTAGCGTTCTTCGGCGCAATCCTGATAGGATTTACCGGCCCGGAAGCCGCTTCCATCGGTATTATCGGCGGCGCAGACGGCCCCACGGCAATCCTGACTGCATCCCGTTTGGCTCCGCACCTGTTGGGCGCGATTGCAATTGCTGCCTATTCTTACATGGCGCTGATTCCGTTGATTCAGCCGCCGCTGATGCGCCATTGCACCAGCAAGAAGGATCGCGCGATCAAGATGGAACAGACCCGCGAGGTCAGCAAAAAGGAAAAGATTATTTTCCCCATTGTGGTTTCCATTTTTGTCATCCTGCTGCTCCCCTCCACGGCTCCGCTGATTGGCTGCCTGATGTTGGGTAACCTCTTCCGCGAATGCGGTGTGACCGATCGCTTGTCCGACACCGTACAAAATGCACTGATGAACATTGTCACCATCCTGCTGGCAACTTCTGTCGGTGCAACCACGGTTGCAAGCCAGTTCCTGACGATGAAAACCTTGGGTATCGTCCTGCTGGGTCTGGTTGCGTTTGGCATTTCCACCGTTGGCGGTCTGCTCGCGGGCGATGTCATGTGTAAACTCAGCCACGGCAAGATTAACCCGCTGATCGGGTCTGCCGGTGTTTCCGCCGTTCCGATGGCTGCCCGTGTTTCTCAGATCGAAGGCCAGAAGGAGAATCCTTCCAACTTCCTCCTGATGCACGCCATGGGTCCCAACGTGGCCGGTGTCATCGGTTCCGCCATCGCAGCCGGTTTCCTGATGGCTGTGTTCGGCGCATAAAGTATAAAGTTAAATGCCGGAAGACACGGTTTTGCCCGTGCCTTCCGGCATTGATTTTGCTTAATCATCCAACAGTTGTTTTGTGTATGGGTGCTGCGGGTTGGAAAACAGCGCCTCAACCGTGTTTTGCTCCACAATTTCACCGTTCTGCATCACAAGTACGCGGTCACAGATTTGATAGACAACGTTCAAATCGTGGGTAATGAAAAGATAGCTCAGGTGATATTCCTGTTTCAGTTCCGCCAGCAGGCGCAAAATTTGTGCCTGTGTGGTCACATCCAGCGCGCTGACCGGCTCATCGGCAATGATCAATTCCCGACCGCCGATCACGGCAGTTGCAATGGCAACGCGCTGGCACTGCCCGCCGGACAGTTGGCGCGGATATCTTGCCAAAAGGCTGTCGTCTAAGCCGACCCGCTGCAATATTTCACGAACCGCCCGCTGCCGCTCCGGGCGGCTTTTCCCTTGCAAACGAAGCGGTTCTTCCAGGCTCCACCCCACGGTATGCGCGGGGTTCAGACTGCCAAGAGGATCCTGAAACACCATCTGCGGTTTTTCCGTATGCAAAATCACCTCGCCGGTATAGTCGGTGAGCATCCCGCACAGTGCCTTGGCCAACGTGGATTTTCCACCGCCGCTCTGTCCGACCAGCCCTAATATTTCACCGCGATAAATGCAAAATGACACATCTTTTAAAATTTGCCTGCGACGCTTGGAAAAAGAGGATTTGCCGTAAAAGCTGTTGAGGTGCCGCACCTCCACGATCGGTTGTTCCACCGTCATAACCTCCTGTTTCGCGTGGGAATGGCATTGATCAGAGCGCGGGTATAGGTGTGCTGCGGCGCATGAAAGATGGCTTCCACGTTGCCTTGCTCCACAATTTTCCCGTGTTGCATCACCGCCACGTTCGTGCAAAGGCGGCGTACCACCTGCAAATTGTGGCTGATAAATAAAATCGCCATATGATTGTCCCGATTGAGCTGCTTCAGCAGCTGCAAAATCTGCTGCTGCGTGGTCACATCCAGCGCCGTTGTCGGCTCGTCTGCGATCAGCAGCTTGGGGTTTGTGACGATTGCCGCCGCAATCATCACACGCTGGCGCATACCGCCGGACAATTCGTGCGGATATTTGCGGTAGATCTGCGCGGCATCGTGCAGCCCGGCTTGCTCCATCGCCTGCAAGGCACGCGCTTTCCGCTGCGTGGCGTTCCAATCCGTATGAATCCGCAGGCTCTCTTCCACCTGCTTGCCGATCTGTATCAAAGGATCCAGACTGCTCATGGGATCCTGAAAAACCGTGCCGACAATATTTCCCTGTAAACGCCGCAGCGCATGACGGTCGGCGTGTAAAATTTCCTGCCCGTTGAGCAAAATTTCCCCCTGCGCATCAAGACGGCGCAGATCCAGCAGACCGCAAATGCTCATGGCCGTCACGGTTTTTCCGCTGCCGCTTTCTCCCACCAGGCCGAGAATTTCGCCCTCGTCCAGATGAAAGCTGATACCGTCAACCGCAAATTTTTCCGCCTGTTCAAACCCAATGCGCAGGTCTTTCACTTGCAAAAGCATACGTTCCTCAATTCCGGCGGCTGCGCTGTTGCAGTCCCTCGCCAATCAAACTAAAGCCCAAAATCAGCAGCACAATGGTCAGGCCAACGCTGATGGCGTACCATGGTGCGCTCTTCAAATAAATTTGACTGTCACTGAGCATCAGGCCAAGACTTGCATTCGGCGGCTGCACGCCGATGCCTAAATAGCTCATGCTTGCTTCGCTTAAAATTGCATTGTTAAAGCCGATGGCAATGGCCGGCAGCAAAACCTGCATTGTATTGGGCAGTATGTGCCAAAGCATGATTCTGCCATGACCGGCACCCATCAACTTCGCGTTTTGAATATAATTTTGCCCACGACAACGGGCAAACTCGGCGCGCGTCACGCGGGCAAAGCTGGGAATAAACAAAACGCCCAATGCACCGATCATCTGTCCGGTGCCGCTGCCTACCACGCTGACGATTACCAGCGCCAGCAAAACGCTGGGGAATGCCGTGATGGAATCGCAGATACGCGTCAAAATCAAGTCCGGCAAACCGCCGAAGTAGCCGCAAAGCGCGCCCAAAACTCCACCGGCCACGCTGCCAATCGCCACCACGCACAGAGCAATGGTCATAGACATTCCCATGCCTTGCAAAACGCGACTGAAAATGTCACGCCCAAAGTTGTCCGTCCCCATGATATGTGCCATGGAGGGCGGCTGCATTTTTTCCGCAGGGTTCATTTCTGTCGTGTTGTAAGGCGTCCAGAATATGCTCAGTAAAGTCAGCAGCACCAAAAGCAGCGTGAGTGCTGTGCCGATGCACAGGAAGGAGTTTCCAAACCGTTTCATACGCCTTTCCCCTCCTGCCGCAGTCTTGGATCAACCCACTGACAGAGCAAATCCGCCACAAAATGCACCAGCACGATCCACGTTGCCAGCAGCACCACAATGGCCTGCACGACCGGAAAGTCACGGCCGAGAATGCTTGCCAACAAGAGCCGCCCGACGCCGGGTATGGTAAACACCTGCTCAACAATAATACTGCCGGTCATGATTTCCGCTGCCGAGGTTGCAAGGAAGGTGATGGTCGGCACCAATGTATTCTTCAGCACATGATGCCACAAAACCGCACAGTCCCGGCTCCCGCGACTGTGCGCGGTGCGCACGTAATCCTGCCCCCGCTCCTTTAAAACGGAGCTGCGGAGCATTTTTACCGTCATTGCTGTCCTTGGGATCGCGATGGACAGCGCCGGAAGAATCAGATAGCGCAAAAACGCACCCCAGTCGGTCGTGTAGGACACAAAATCGCCCGGCACGAACCAGCGCAAGACGGTTCCAAACAAAAAGCAGCCCAAAATCCCCAGAAAAAAGGGCGGCACGCTCATAATCAACTGGTTCAGCGCCGTACAGAGCCAATCCAGCGCCTTATTTTTCATGCTGCCCGCCATCAGTCCAAGCGGAATGGACAAAATGACGGTGATCGCAAATGACATTAGAACCAGAATCCCGGTAATCACCAGCTTTTCGCCCAACATTTCCGAAACGGGCATATGATAGCTGTAGCTGGTTCCAAAGTTACCGGACAAAAAGCCCGTCAGCCACTGCCAGTAGCGCAGCAGCACCGGCTGATCCAGTCCCAACTCCTGTCGCAGCGCGGCCACAGCTTCCGGAGTCGCCTCCGTGCCAAGCAGCTTTGTGGTCGGATTGCCGGGGATGATTTGAAATGCAAAGAAGGCAAGAAGCGAAACGATAAACAATGTAATAATGAGAGTAAGAACTTTTTTTGCGATTTGTTTCATGCTCCTTGCCTCCTTTCAAAACTCATTTATAATATAACGTTGACATATCCATCACATACAACGGATAGAACTCAAAGCCGTCCAGCGCCGGATTGACAGCCACAAAATCCGCCAGATCCTGCAAATAGACATTTGCAGCGGTGTCGCTTAAAATTTTCAGACACTGCTTATAAAGTTCTGTCTGCGCGGCATCGTCCGCCGTGGCCTGGGCTGCTGCAAAGGTTTCGTCATATGTGGCATTCTGGTAGTTAATCATATTTTTGCTGTTGTCGCTGACCCACCGGGCAAGCATTCCGCTGGCAGTGAGCGTGCTGGTATCGAATCCCACAACGGTCGCTTGGAAGTTACGGTTGCCGTACACATCCTCCAGCCAGGTATTCCAGTCCACCAGATTCAATTCCGCCGTTACGCCCACCGCGCGAAGCTGCTCGGCCAGAACGGTGGCGGTGTCGACGTGCGGCTGGTAGTTGCTCGGAACCGTAATGCGCAGCGTAAAGCCATCCGGATATCCCGCCTGCGCCAAAAGCTGCTTGGCCTTTTCCGGGTCATAAGGGTAGGCATTGGCGAGATCAGCGTCAAAATATTTGCCAAACGCCGGATACATAGACGAACCGACCTTGGTGCCGTGACCCTGTGCGGTCAGCTCCAGCATGGCGTCCACGTCCACCGCATAGCAAAGCGCCTGCCGAACCGTTTCGTTGTTCAGCGGTTCCACGGCGTTGTTGAGGTAAATCGCCTGCACCAGATTCATTGTGCCTTCCAGCACTTGGTAGCCGTTGGTCAGATTGTTGATTTGATCAATCGTCAGATGCGCCACCAGATCCAGTGCGCCGCTGTCGAGTGCCGTGAACAAAGCCGTGCTGTCCTCGTAGATCTTATAGGTCACCTTATCGAGCTTGGCCGGCTCTCCATAGTATGCCGCATTGCGCTCCAAAACAATATTTTCCTGCACGCTGCGGGAAACAAAGCGGAACGGCCCCGTACCGACAGGCTTTGTCGCCTGATCGGCATAGTCGCAAGGCACAATGCTGACGGCCGATGCGTTGCTGATAAAGTCGCTGTCCGGCGCGGAAAGTGTGATGATGATTTGATTTCCCTCTGCGACAATGGAGTCGACAGAAGAAAGCGCCGTTACCAGGGCGGAATTTACCGAGGTAGCGGCGCAGGTTTCAAATGAGTAAATCACGTCGTCTGTCGTGCAGGCTTTGCCGTTGTGAAAAACCACATCATCACGCAAGGTGAAGGTGTAGGTACACAAGTCCGGCGACACGGAATAATCCGATGCCACTGCACAGACAAAGTTGCCGTCCTTGTCGGGC
This sequence comes from uncultured Clostridia bacterium, assembly GCA_945910975.1. Taxonomy (GTDB): domain Bacteria; phylum Bacillota; class Clostridia; order Oscillospirales; family Oscillospiraceae; genus JAKSPM01. The sequence continues at coordinate 13,886 of CAMDZY010000026.1, forward strand.
TTGACAAGCCCCTCAAAGACGTTGAACATGACCTCACGAGTTCCTGCGGCCGTTGCATAGCACGGGTCAAGACTGCTGTCCAGGTCCTGGGCAATGCCAACGGTGATTGCATTGGCCTGCCCGGAAGAAGGTGTAGTTTCGTCGCTGGCATTGGGTGCCGGATTCGTTGCTCCTCCACAGGCGCAGAGTGAACACGTCATAACAGCCATTGTCAGGAAAACTGCAAGAATGCGTTTTTTCATTGCTAAATTCTCCTCCCGCCGCATTTTGCGGCGTTACA
>CAMDZY010000027.1 GCA_945910975.1 uncultured Clostridia bacterium
TTGCGATGATGTATATCAACAGCTTTGCTACACGAACGCAACGCCGTTTGCGCATTTTCGCGACTTGCGCAAGCAACTGCTGGTAGTGCAGAGCTTCTCCAAGCCGTACGCCATGACCGGCTGGCGGCTGGGCTATCTGATGGGCGATCTGCCGGTGATGCAAAAGCTGGCGCTTTATCATGCGGCTACAGTGGTGTCCATCGCGGCCTATGCCCAAGACGCTTGCGAAACGGCGTTGCAGACCGATGTGCGGCAGATGATGCACGCTTACCGCGCAAGGCGGGATTTTATCTATGCGCGAATCACCGGCATGGGCTTGCAAGCAGAAAAACCGGAGGGTGCATTCTATATTTTCCCCTCCATCGCCCAATTTGGCATGGACACCGACAGCTTTTGCCGCAAAATGGTGCAGCAGGGCGGGGTCGCGGGTGTGCCGGGAACCTGCTTTGGCACGCCGGGGCATATTCGTTTTTCGTTCTGCTATGATTTGGCGGAAATTCAACTTGGCATGGACAAGCTGGAACAATTTATCAATACAATATAGAGGGATTTATACTATGAAAGTAATCGTAAACGGTGCCTGCGGACGCATGGGACAGGCAATGCAGCAGTTGCTGCAGCAAACACCGGATGCAGACTTGGTCAGCGGTGTGGACATTCACCCGACAAGTGAGAAAATTCTCACAAAGCTGGACGACGCCGCTGCGGCAGATGTGCTGATTGATTTTTCCTTCCACAGTGCAATTGATGCCGTGCTGGACTATGCGTGCAGGCAGTATTTGCCTGTGGTGATCGCCACGACCGGTCACACGCCGGAGGAATTGCAGAAAATTGACGAAGCGGCAAAGCAGATCCCGGTGTTTCACAGCGGGAATATGTCGCTTGGCATTGCGCTCTTGTGCAGCATGGCAAAAAAAGCCGCTGCGGTATTCCCCGAAGCGGACATTGAAATTGTCGAAACGCATCACAAGCACAAGGTGGACGCGCCCAGCGGAACGGCTTTGATGCTGGCAAACGCCATGGCGCAGGCGCGGGACGGCGCGGAGTTTGCGTTCGGTCGGCACGGAATGCAGCCGCGCAAGGCCGGGGAAATTGGTATTCACTCGGTGCGGCGCGGAGAAATCGTAGGCATTCACGAGGTGCAAATTTCCACGCCGACGCAGACCATCACGCTCAAGCATGAGGCCTACACCCGCGCACTGTTCGCCGAGGGCGCATTGGCAGCAGCGGCATTTTTGATGACGCAGCCAGCCGGGTTATACACAATGGAGGATATGGTGCGCTAAGGCTTGTAATTTCCGATGGCTTGTGCTATACTAAGGGCGAAAGGAGCGGCATTTGCCGCACGGTATACGATGCTGAAAATCACAAAATTTGGTGGCAGTTCCCTGGCCTCTGCCACACAGTTTCAAAAGGTAAAACAAATCGTCACAGCCGACCCGGCGCGGAAAATCGTTGTGGTATCGGCTGCCGGAAAGCGCTTTGCTTCAGACAACAAGCTGACGGATCTGCTGTATCTTTGCTATGCGCATCTGCAATACGGCGTCAATTATGACAGCGTGTTCAGCCGCGTTGTCCGTCGGTATGAGGAAATTCGCCACACGCTGCATTTGCAGGTGGACTTGGAAAGTGAATTTGCCAAAATCCGTGCCAAGATGGACAGCGGCATTTCGCAAGATGAACTGGCCTCGCGCGGGGAGTATCTTTCCGCGCTGCTGATGGCGGATTATTTAGGCTACGAATTTTTGGACGCCGCCGATTTTTTGAAATTTCAGGCCACCGGTCAGGTGGACATGGCGGCAACCTCTGCCGCGCTGCTGGAAAAAGCGGCGGGCAAGCGCTGTGTGATCCCGGGATTTTACGGTGTGCTGCCCAACGGCCACATCAAGACCTTCACGCGCGGCGGTTCCGATGTCACCGGAGCAATCGTTGCGGCGGTGCTGGGCGCGGATGTCTATGAAAACTGGACGGATGTGCCGGGCATTTTGATGGCGGATCCCAGAATTGTGGACAACCCAAAGCCGCTGGATCACATCAGCTACAGCGAGCTGCGCGAACTGTCGTACATCGGCACGCAGGTGCTGCATGAGGACACCATTGCGCCGGTGCGCGAAAAGAACATTCCCATCAACATCCGCAACACCAACGCGCCGGAGCTGCCCGGCACCATGATTTGCAGTGAGCTGCCCAACGATGTCAAATCCTCGGACATTACCGGTGTTTTTGGCAGGAAGGGCTGCACGCTGTTGACGGTACGCAAAAACGGACTGTGCGCGCAGGGTGAGATTTTGCAGCAGTTATTCGCGGGGCTGTCCGGCTTTGATTTGCCGGTGCTGCACTTTGTGTGCGGCATTGACCAGATCACGCTGCTGCTGTCCCAGCGGGCAGACAGTCAGGCGGCGGAGCTGTTTGCGCAATCCTTAAAGAAAAAGCAACTGGCCGATGCGGTGCAGATCACGCAGGAGGTATCGGTGCTGGCCACGCTCAGCCGGAATCTTCTACAAAATCCGGCCATCGCCGGGCGGGTGCTCAATACGCTGTCGGCGCAAGGTATTCCGGCGCTGTCAGCGCTACAATGCCAGCTGAGCCAGAGCTTTTTGACCGCCGTGCCGGATGCGTGCTTCGAGCAGGCCATTCGCGCACTGTATCAGGAATTTGTAAGTACAACACAGAAGGGAGTCTGACCATTATGCAAAAGACCTGTGTGTTTCAGGGCGCAGCAACTGCGCTGATTACACCTACCAACGAGAACGGCGTGGATTATGAGCATCTCGGCAAGTTGCTGGATTGGCAGGTTGCCTCCGGCATTCAGGCCCTGGTTGTCTGTGCCACCACCGGCGAGGCGCCGACTTTGTCGGATGATGAGCACTGTAAAGTGTTGGAATTTGTCGTGGAGCGGGTAAAAGGACAGATTCCGATTATCGCCGGTACCGGCTCCAACGACACGCGCCATGCTATTATGATGACCAACTACGCCTGTGCCATCGGCGCCGATGCGGTTTTGACGGTCACGCCGTATTACAACCGTGCCACGCAAACCGGCCTGATTCGCAGCTTTGAAGCGATTGCAGATGCATCGACCAAACCTGTGATTTTGTATAACGTACCCAGCCGCACCGGCGTGAATATCGAACCCAAGACGGTGCAGACCCTGTCCCGCCATCCCAACATTGCCGGCATCAAGGAGGCCAGTGGCAATATTTCGCAGATCGTGGAGCTGTTCAGTCTGGTCGGCGATCGGATTGCGGTTTATTCCGGCAACGACGATCAAATCGTCCCCATCTTGTCCATGGGCGGCAAGGGCGTGATCTCCACGGTGTCCAATGTGCTGCCCAGACAGACCGTGGAGCTGTGCAAGCTGTATTTTGAGGGCAAAACTGCGCAAAGCGCCGCGCTGCAGTGCAAGCTGCTGCCACTGATTCGTGCGCTGTTCTCCCAGACCAATCCCATCCCCGTCAAGGCTGCCATGGCCAAGCTGGGATATTGCGAGGATCACCTGCGTCTGCCCCTGACTCCCATGGAGGAACCGTACCGCAGCCGTCTGTACGCCTGCATGGAAAACTGGGATTTGATTTAACACAATTTTAACCATAAAACCCCCGAGAGTCACCTGTTCGTGAACCTCGGGGGTTTTGTTTGGCTGTTTTTACAGTCCGTTTATAAGCTGACGAATATTATTTTAATTTATTATGCAATCGTAACATCAATATAGGGCGCGTCGTTTACGTATCGATTTACGTCATAAATTATCTATGTAACAATAATCACATATATTACCAGCACTGCCAAAGCAGTGGCAATGGCAATGGATAAACTCCCACTTGTATCCCATATTTATATATACAAAGTTTTATAAGAATCAATGTATATGGTGCAAATTCAAAAATAATTGTTGACAAATTCAATTGTTCGTTGTATTATAAACGCCGCAGATATTGTTAAAAACTGGCCAGTAATTTTGACAAGCTGTATGACAGTATTATAAATCAAGTCAATATTTAACGGAGACGTAATTATGCACATTTTTAAAAAATTGAGAAAGATCGTGTCTTTCGTATTAGTCATTAGTTGCCTGCTATCTATTACTATCCCGGCATCAGCTGCTTCGGTCACAAAAGTTATCAGCGGTAATAGCCGATACGGGCGGGCAATGCGTGTTACAACCTACAGCACGACTGCAGCGGTATACGGTATTACCAGTTCTCAAGCACTACATACAAAAGGCTATACCACTACCATCGGAGTATCTTCCAGCGTATCGAAATCCTGCTCCGCTTCGGCGACACTCTCTGCTACAATGGGCGCAAATTATAGAGGGCTTGCTCTATCAGCTTGCGGCTCCTTAGGCGTTAGCGAGCAAGCATCTTTTACAGTTGCGTCGAGTGTCAATTATACCATTGATTCCAAGACAGCAAGTGGAAGATACCGTATTGATGTTGTCTTTCCCAGAAATAAAACAAATTTCTATGTTTACAATTCTACCGCAAAAGGCAACACTACAATTCTAAATAAAACAATCAGTTTTATGCCGCGTCCGCATGATGCATATCGTAAACTTACTCGCTACGCAGGCGCATAAAGGCACGCAGACCGCGTAAAATTTCAGCCTGCATATCCAATGTAAAGCGAACAAGGTTCACCCAAAAAGAATCTTTGTTCTTTTTGGGTGAACTGCATCAAAATAACATTCACATTTCATAATCTATGTTAAATTAAGGAGGCATCCTCATGAAAAATCGGCGTTTTGCAATTACTTGTTTGCTGGTAGCAGCCTTGCTGTTTGGCATGGTTGGTTGCAGCAAGAATGATGCGGCGCAAACGGAAACGAGCGGCGCAAGTGCGGAGGGGAACGAAGCAGTGGATTACCGCCTGCCGGAAGTGAAAGAAGATTACTTTGCGCTTTTCTGCCAGAATACGGACGTAACGTTCAACCAATACTCCTGCTCCAATAATATCGCCTTTACAGTGCTTTCTGCCAAACCTCTGACAGCAGACAACGCTACCGTCACGTTCAGCGGGAATGTCCCGGTTACATACGAATGGTGCATGAACGACGAGCCGGAAGAATTCCCTCTTAACCTCTTTATTTGCTACCAAGGCGTCGATTTAGTGGAAATGGAACAGCTGCGCGCAGACGGAAACATGGAAGAATACCTCAAAATTATGGATCCATTGAATGAAGCGTATGACAATTTGTCCGCAGACGAGATCCCAACGCTCTATACCGGAAATCTTCTGCTGCAAATCCCCGATCTGAAAAGGCTTGATGGTGGTGCACTGGGGACAATGACCGTTGCAACTGCGGATCAGCGCATGGAATATTCTTTGGATGCGCTTACTTATTCTCAATTTGACGACACCCATGAAGACAGCGGCGAACTTTTTTGCGATACAATCTCGCTTACGGATATAAATGTGGATCCAAGCGAGAACGGCAAGTTCCGCTTTGATAACATCAATTTGACTGCCCAGGCCGACACCGCCATTGAGAAGATATATTTTTTAAACGCTCCCGATACACAGATCGATGCCATTTCCGTCACGCAAACGCAGGGTGAAGCGACAACGGATTTTCTCTGGGATGCAAGCGAGCCGCTGACCCTGGCAAAAGACGAAACCGTTCAAATCAGCGTTGAAGCGCACGACCCAATTTTTGCAAACACAATGTCGGCAAATGCCACGCGATATCTGGTGATCGCCTATCGCGGCGCAGAGGGAACAGGAGAAACTTTCGTGGAATTGACCTTCCGGATGCGCCAGAACGGTTTTTGGACGTATGGCGAATTGGAGGACGGAATTTCTATGCTGCCATATTATGAGTTTCTTGCAAATTCGGAAAGCGAATAAGGGGTAACACCATGCGTATTTTGAAAAAAATCGGTTCGGTGCTGTTGGTGCTGGTCTTTGTTGCGCTGTTTCTTGCGCCGGCCGGTATCATTTGGAGAATTTCCAAGGCGGAGCAGCAGCAATATCTTCCGGCTGCCGATGAGGTGCTGGAGGATTTGGCGTACGGCGAAATACGTCAGGTCATGCGAATGGATATTCCCGAAACCATCACCGTATCCGGCAGCGTCGTCAGCACCGCCACGGATTTTATTGAGCTTGACGGTTATTGGGATCCCTTTTTACTGCGTATGACGGTGGAAAGTGGGCAAACCGTCTGCGCCGGCGATGTCATCGGTTATTATAACGGTGAGCCGGTTTTGGCGGACAAAACAGGCGTCGTCAAAGCCGTCAACATCGGAGAGGACAGTTATGTTTGGCTGCAATCTCTTGACAGCCTTGCTTTACGCCTTGAAGTCAGCGATCAGACCGTGCTGACCGCTTTGCAGCAGGAAAACGCCACCCTGACGGATTCCGACGGTACGACATACCACGTGCTGGAAATCGAGCCAACAAGAACCGAAAGCGGAAACGCCGTTGTGCTGCTTTCCTGTGAGGGAAAAGCACTTGTCTATGGGCAGCATTACTCTGAGCTTACCTTACAAACCGGGCGCGTTTTCCAACAGGCGCTTGTTGTGGAAAAGAGCTGTGTCTATACCCCAACAGGAAGCGACAAAAAATATGTGCGGGAAGTGGACGAATTCGGTAAATATTTGCAGGAAGTGGAAGTCACAACCGGCTACAGCAACGGAGAATATATCTGCGTCAGCAGCATTGAAGAAGGTGCCTTTTGCGATTCCGGCTACAAGGCTGTCGTGGAAAGTCAGGGAACTCCATGAAAGAACTGAATTTACAGCTGCAACATCTGGAAAAAGGCTATCTTCGCCCTGTTTTGATGGACATCAACCTTTGTCTGCAAAATTACGACTATATCTCTGTCATTGGGCAATCTGGCAGCGGAAAATCCACGCTGCTGAACATTCTCGGACTGATCGAGGATTACGACGGCGGCACATATACGCTCAATGGCGTGCGAATTCGCAAGGGCATAGACTATGCCAAGCTACGCCGCGAGGCAATCGGTTTTATTTTTCAAAGCTACAACTTGATCCCTACCCTCTCGTGCAAAGAAAACATCCTCCTGCCCACCCTGTACAACCGCAAGGCCGGTATTCGTTCCTTTGATGAACTGGTCAGCCAGTTAAAATTGGAACCGCTTTTGCCGCAGCGTGTCAACACACTTTCTGGCGGAGAGAAGCAGCGCGTAGCCATTGCCAGAGCGCTGATTTTAGACCCTTGCCTGCTTTTGGCGGATGAGCCAACCGGAAATCTCGACCCGGAAAACCGCGACATCATCACGGAGCTGCTGCGCACGGAAAACGAGAAGGGTTGCGGCGTGATTTTAATTACGCATGACCACGAGGTCGCTCAGACCGCAAAAACCATTTATCGACTTGAGGGAGGGACACTCCATGCAACATAAACCCTTCCGCGCCACGGCACACGCCGCCAGGATGCTGTTGCGGAACCGAAAAAGCTATGCGCTGCTTTCCGTCACAATCATTTTGTCTTTTTCGGTGCTGCTTTGCTACCTGAGCTTTGTGGACTCCAAGACATATAATGATTACAAAGAAGTCTTTGCCGTACCGCGCAATGTTGTGCTGGCGGAAAAGCAGGGAGATCGCGCTGTGTTTGATGCATTTGTAACGATGGCAAAAGACACTGGCGCGGAGGTTTGCACCTACCTGAGCGCAAGCACAAAGCTGACGCAATACGGGGAAATATCGTCCTGCATCACCTTTTTGCCGGAGGGAAACCGACCGGTTTACCGCGCCATTCCGCGCAAGTACAACCTGCCGGAACCGGTAACGCCCAGTTATGGCTGCACGGAAATGTCCCTACACGGCAACGAGGCCATCATCAACGAAAAATTTTACCGCACATTGGGCAGTCCGCAGGTGTTTCCGTTTGCGCTCGATGTTCCGTTCCATTGGGAAGATGGCAGCTTTACGTCCTTTCATCTGTCGGTCGTTGGCGTCTGTCCGGATACCGTGTTCGAGTGTGATGAATTCCGGCGTGATGCACAAGGCATCATGTGCGGGTTCGCACAAATTTACACAACACTTCACGTTCTGGGTACGCACACCGGCGCAGATATGGCGCTTCCTACTTACACCGCATGGCTCTGTTCCGACCAGCCGCAAAAAATCGTCGGCTTTGGCGAGAAGCTGGATTTGACCGTTGCCGCCGCTTGCACCGCACAAAACGAAGCAACCGCCGAAATTCGCACGCACAAAGCGACAAAAGCACTTTTGTCCATTGGCCTGCTGTTCCTGCTCGGCATCAACCTGTACAGCAGCTTTGCCAATGCGCTCTCGGAACGAAAGTTTGAAATTGGCGTCAAACGCGCCCTCGGTGCTTCTGCATGGTCGATCGTGTTCCAGTTTTTGACAGAGGGCATCTTGGTTATGACTGCAAATCTTCTGATTTCCGTCGGCGTCAGCGCGAATATTCTGATTGGATATAAAATTTATCAGAAAATTGCCAAGAACACACAGTGGACAATTATCCTGTCCGGCGATTCTGCCGCCATGTTCCTCACCTGCGCCGTTTCGTTGACGCTCGTCTTTAGCCTGGTTTTTGCATACCGCTCCACCAAGGTTCTCATCGCAAAGCATCTGCGTGCAGAGTGAGCTGCTATCATAGCCGCAATTATGTATAATAAAGAAGAAGGACGGTGCGCAAAAAGATTGCGCACCGCATTTAAAATATACAGAAGCTATTTGCCCCTTTTATGAATCCGTATTGTAGATCGGTGCCACATATTTTTTATTCATGCCGATGCAGCCGAAGGCTGCCAGCGTGCAAATACCCATGAAAATTGCCAGAACGATTCTCTCGCTCAGGACGGCAGTGGCTGCGCCGGACAAAAGCTGCCCGAGGAGCATTCCTGCCATGGTCAGGGTGTTGAACATTCCGTTGAAACGGCCGCGTTTTTCGTTGGGTACGTAGCTTTGAGTGCCGGCCAGGCGAATATTATATGAGGTTATGCCGCACAGACCCACGATCAGCGTCAGCACCACCATCACGGCAACGGTAAAGTACAAATACACGCCCTCCAGCACGGATGCGGCGATGTAGGCGACCAGCGATACGGCAAATTTGGCACGCGCCGGGATGCGGATGCGATAGTACACCGCAGAGCCTAGAAGCCTGCCAACCATGCTCATGCCCCAAACCAACATATAATAGTATTCGCCGTTGGGAAAGTGGCTTTTGAAATAGGGCAGCGTGATGACCTGCGCCGCGCCCGCTGCCATCTGGGAAAAGAAAAAGTAGCCGACAATGGCAAGCAACCCCTTTTCCTGCCACAAATACTGCAAGCCCTCTAAAAAATCGTGCCAAAGATGGCACAGCGCCGTCTTCGTTTTGACCCGATCGGTGCTGCAATGGGCCTCCGTCACACGGATGCGCGTTTCCATCACGGCGGCCAGGAAGAAGCTGATGCCGTTAAACAAAAACAGCGGTGCAATCCCAAGGGCATTGTAAATCACCGCAGACAGCGGGATTCCCACCACACTCAATGTTTCGAGCGTACTGGACACAGAATACGCCTTGCCATAGTTGCCCTCGGTGATCAACATAGGGTATAAGCTGCCGTAGGCAACCAAGTAGGTGCTGTTGATTGCGCCGACAAAAAACGTCAGCACCGCCAACACCGGAAAGCTGAACCATCCCCGCCAAAGCAGCACGCCCATACCCAGATAGATCGCCGCCGACAGGAAGTCGAGCATATAGACCACCTTTTTGCGGGAAAATCTGTCCAAAAACGGGCCGGAAAGCATCGGCACCGCTACCTGCGGCAGTGTGTAGAGGAACATATACAGCGCATACAGCGTGGAGGATTGGGTGTAATCCAGCACCAGTAGGCTCATGGCAAAGCCGGAAAGCGCATTGCCCAGCATGGACACTACACTGCCGACTGTGATAATTGTAAAGTCACGCGTCCACAGACTATTTTTCGACTTCATGTCAGGCTCCTTTCCGGCAAATTTTTAGCGTTTTTCTCCACCCTGCGCCAACGCCAGCTTTTCCGCATGGGTCAGCTGCTTGATTTGCCATTCACGGCGCATCGCTTCCTGCTTGGTCAGGTGCGATTCGGCATAGACAATGCGCGCGGCCGGGTGGGATTTGGTGTATTTTGCACCATCGCCTGTCTGGTGCGCCAGCAGGCGTTTTTGCAAATCGTTCGTCCAGCCGGTGTACAAGGTGCCGTCGGTGCATTCAATGATATACGTATAGTTGCTTGCTGCACGAACGGCGGCAGAAATGCAGGCAGACAGTGCGTCAACAATTTTTTCCAGCGGCATACTCGGCGTGTTCGGCTTCTGCTCGGTCTGGCTGGGCAGGTACGGCACATGGATAAAGCCGGACTGCATGGGGTAGTGATTTTTCTCAATTGCCTGCAAAACCGAATACATCACATGATTGCAAACATACGTCCCGGCTGTGTTGGAAACGGCCGTGGGCGCTTTTTTGTTGCCTTCTGCCGCCATTTTTTCCACAGGCAAGGTGGAAAAATAGGCTGCTGTACCGTTTTTATCGATGAATCTTCCCTTTTTCCCCGGCTGGCACATATAGTTGATGGCAATACGCTCCACCGTGACGGCACTGCGTCCGCCCGCCTGTCCAAGGCTGATCACCAAATCCGGCTGAAGCTGCGGCAGTGCAGCAATCACCTGTTTGGCTGCCAAGGAAAAATCCACCGGCAGCTCAATGCGCAAAATCTCCGCGCCGCACAGCCGCTGCGGAAGCTGCTGCAACGCCAACTGCGCGGGATTGATGCGCTCCCCGCCGAACGGCTCAAACGCCGTGAGCAAAACCTTCATACGCTGCCTCCTTGTTGATTCTTTCGTTCAGTATAGCACATCTGCGTACAAAAATCCAGTGTTGAAAGGAAACTCGGATTTGATCCGGTGCGCAGATGGCACCGTCAGATTGTCGTCAAATTATGTAAAATATGCGCGCAATTTCTGCGATTTCAAACGAATTTTGTGCATTTTGCCAGAAAAGATGCAAGTAAGCTGCTTTGTCCGCGCGTTAGCCGCGATTGAAACAGGGATTCCTTTAATATTTCTTAAGAAAATCGCCCCTTGTTTCTTAAGAAGATTTCCGCTATGATAGAAGCGTAAAACACAGGAGGGAAGCAATATGTATAATATTTTAGTTTGCGATGATGAGCGCGACATCGTTGCAGCGCTGAAAATTTATTTGACTGCAGAGGATTACACGGTGCTCACCGCATATACCGGTCAGCAGGCGCTGGAAATTCTACGTACGAACAAGGTGCATCTGGTTTTGCTGGACATTATGATGCCGGAAATGGACGGGATCACCGCCATGTCGCAGCTGCGGGAATTTTCCAATGTGCCGGTTCTGCTGCTGACGGCCAAGTCGGAGGACACCGACAAGGTGCTTGGACTGAATGTCGGTGCGGATGACTACATCACCAAGCCCTTTAACCCCGTGGAGCTTCTGGCTCGTGTCCGTGCCCAACTGCGCCGCTACACCCAGTTGGGCACCGCCAACACACTGCAACCGCTGACCCTCCTGCGAATCGGCGGCATTGAGTTGGACGATAACGCCAAAACCGTGTCCTGCAATGGCATTCCGGTGGCGTTGACACCGCTGGAATTTGACATCCTGCGCCTTCTCATGCGCAACCCGGGTAAGGTATTCTCCCCACGCGAGATCTATCAGCAGGTGTGGCGGGAAAACCCTTTGGGTGCTGAAAATGTTGTCGCCGTCCACATTCGTCATTTACGGGAGAAACTGGAAATCAACCCCGCAGAACCGCGCTACTTAAAGGTTGTGTGGGGCAAAGGGTATAAAATGGAGGATTTGAAATGCAAAAACTCAAACGAAGTTTAGGCGCAAAAATAGCCGCATGGGTTCTTCTGACCGTGTTTTTGGCTGCGCTATGCATCAGTGGATATCTTGTCGCCCATCTTGCCACAAGGGGCGCGTACGAGCGCGACTGCGAATCGCTGACCAAAACCGCATTGGGAGACTTGATGGATCAAGATATCATGCAAGTTGTGTCTGCAATCGAAAACAGCGCGTTATCCATCGACAATGGCCGACCCACAAGCAGTCAGTTACTGGAAATGCGATCTACACTGTCTTATCTCAAGAATAACTATCCGGCAGCCGAGAGCAATTTTTGGTTTCGCGTCAGGCTCACAAACGGTGGCGCTACACTCATCAGCAATGATGTGAAACCGGACTGTCTGGCAGAAGCGCAAACGCAGTATGATCTTGTTTTGGATTATGATGCCGAGGTTGAAATGGTAGACTTCTCAACCCTTGAAGAAATGGAGCAGTATTTGGCCCCCTATCGTGATATGGATATCGACTTTGAATATGTCACAGATTATGATCCGGATACCGACACTTATACCGTAACCTTTACACACCGCGACACAGGCATTCTTCCCGTCACGATTGAATGTGGCGTGCGCAGCGCACTAACTGCCAACGACGAATACCGCACCGCCGTGACCTGGACACGGCAGTTGTATCAGATGCGCAACTGGATGCTTGTACTGTGTGCCGTTTCGCTGGCGCTATGTGCCGTTTTACTGGTTTACCTGCTGTGGAGCGCGGGGCATAAGGCCGGTGTGGATACAATTTATCTGCACTGGGCAAACCAAATCCCCTTCGATCTGTTTGCGGCCGCTATGTTCGGGATTGCCCTGATTCCCTGGGAGATTTATTCCACCTCGTATTCCTATTATGTGGTTTCCCTGTTCCTGGCTCTGCTTGCTACCGCTCTTGTAATCATTGCAACGCTTGTCAGCTTCTCTGCGCGTGCAAAGGCCGGCAGCTGGTGGAAAAACACTGTCGTTTACCGTCTGCTGCATTGGATCAAGCGCGCGGCGCATTGGTGCAAGCGCGCCATTCGCTACGCGCTGGGCAAGCTGCCGTTGATTTGGAAAGCGCTGCTGGCTTGGGTGCTGTTTGCTATGCTTGAGTTGTTTTTGCTGCTGCTCACAGCAGGCAGCGGTTATGCTCTGTGGATCGGACAGTTTTTGGTCGTCACACCGGCGCTGGTTCTGGTGCTGATCAATCTGCAAACACTGCAAAAGGGCGCACAACAGATTGCCGAAGGCGATTTAAACTATCAGGTGGACACCCGGCATATGCTGCCTGACTTCAACCACCACGCACAGGCGCTGAACAGCATTTCTGTCGGAATGCAAAAGGCCGTGGAAAAGCAGATGAGCAGCGAACGCCTAAAAGCAGAGCTGATCACCAACGTTTCCCACGACATCAAAACGCCGCTGACCTCGATCATCAACTATATTGACCTGCTGAAAAAGCCGGAGAACACACCGGCACAGACAGCGGAATATCTGGCCGTCCTCGACCGCCAGTCCGCGCGGCTGAAAAAGTTGATTGAAGATCTGATTGAAGCCTCCAAGGCCTCCACCGGCAATATCACGCCGACCTTTGAGCCATTGGATGCCAATATGCTGCTGACACAGGCCGCCGGAGAACACAGCGAAAAGCTCGCCGCACAGCAATTGGAGCTGGTTTGCAGCTTTACTCCAGCAAATCCCACCATTCTTGCAGACGGCAAGCTGCTCTGGCGCGTATTTGACAATTTGCTGGACAATATCCGCAAATATGCCTTAGGTGGAACACGTGTCTATCTCTCCTCTCTGCTGGTGGGCGGCAAAGTCATTATCACCTTCCGCAATATTTCCCGCGATGCGCTGAACATCAACAGCGACGAGCTGATGGAACGCTTTGTGCGCGGCGACACCTCCCGCAACACCGAGGGTAGCGGCCTTGGCCTGTCCATTGCCCGAAGCCTGACGCAGCTGCAAAAGGGCAACTTTGAGCTTTCCATCGACGGCGACCTGTTCAAAGTCATCATTACCTTCGACGCATTAAACGAATCGTAAACACCCCAAAGATCGCATGCTACAGAGCATCATCAAACACCACATCAATCATTTCGACAAAGGGTAGCCCGTTTTTTCGGGCTACCCTTTTTTATCGTGGCATAGAAAAACACAACCACCGCCGAAGCCTGTGGTTGTGTTAGCCTGTCGAAAAAGCCTCGCAGAGTTCGCCGCCATAGCGGCGAATAAAATTCAATCATTTTTTGCGGCGACACGCGCGTCACAAAAAATACCTTACAGGACGCAAACGTGCGAGTCAAGTGCCGTAGGCGC
>CAMDZY010000028.1 GCA_945910975.1 uncultured Clostridia bacterium
AGGACGGGCGGATCACCCTCATCGCCTCCACCACGGAAAACCCCTATTTCTGCGTATTCAACGCCATTCTCAGCCGCTCCACCGTGTTTGAGTTCAAGCCGATTTCGGCATCGGCCGCGTTGGTGATGGTCAAGCGTGCCGTGGAGTATATGCGCCAAAAGAACGCGTTACAGGTCACGGTAGAGGATGGCGCGCTGGAATGGATCGCGCAGTCCTGTGGCGGCGATATCCGAAAGGCGCTCAATGCGGTGGAGGTATTGTTTTGCGCGGGGGGAATTGATGCAAACCGGCTGGAAATTACACTCGAGGATGCAAAAAGCGTCACGCAAAAGTCCTCCATGCGCTATGACCGCGCCGGCGACAATCACTATGACTGCCTGTCCGCCCTAATGAAATCCATCCGCGGCTCCGACCCGGATGCAGCGATCTATTATCTGGCACGGTTTTTGGAGGTGGGCGATTTGCCTGCCGCCTGCCGCAGAATTTTGTGCTCGGCGTGTGAAGATATCGGCCTGGCCTATCCGCAGGCGATCCCCATCGTCAAGGCCTGTGTGGACAGCGCGTTGCAGCTGGGGCTGCCGGAAGCGCGGCTGCCCTTGGCGGATGCGGTGATTTTGCTGGCAACTGCGCCGAAGTCCAATTCCGGCTACAGCGCCATTGCCGCCGCGCAGGCAGATATCAAGGCGGGAAAAATCGGTGATATTCCGCGTCACCTGCAAAATGTCCACGCCGACGGCACCGGCTTTGAGCGCGAACAAGGCTATTTGTACCCGCACGAGTTTGCCAATCACTGGGTACAGCAGCAGTACTTGCCCGATGTGGTGAAAGATGCGCAGTATTATCACTACGGCGACAATAAATTTGAGCAGACGTGTAAGGCCTACTGGGATAAGGTAAAGCCCACGAACAGGAGGTGAGCGCATGGATGTGCGTTTGGAGGACATTCTGGTGATGAAAAAAGCCCATCCGTGTGGCAGCAACCGCTGGCGGGTGTTGCGCACGGGGATGGATTTCCGGCTCAAATGCTGCGGCTGCGGGCATGAGGTCATGCTGCCCCGCGCCAAGGCAGAAAAAAATATCCGGCAGATCGTCCGTGACGAAAAATAATTCGACGTCCTGTGTGGATCTGTCGGCGGTTTCGCGGCAATTGTTGGTCAAAGTAGGGGATTCCCCAAAAAACAGGTCACTTTTCCATCTGGAAAGTGACCTGTTTTTTCATGCTTGTCCTGTATACTGTTGGCAGACAGGAGGGAGCAGGGTTGACGGTTTATATTGATGCGGTGTTCCTACTCAACTGGCTGATCAACGTGCTGCTGCTGCACGCAGCGGCGCGGCTTCGCGGCAGTGCGCTGACGCGGGGACGGTTTTGGGCAGCGGGCGCGCTTGGCGCAGTGTATGCGGTGTGCTGCTATTTGCCGGGATTGGCGTTTTTGCAGAGCTGGACGGTCAAGCTGTTGGTGCTGGCGGTGATGCTGGTGGCGGCGTTTGGCCTGAAGCGGCAGACAGTGAGCAGCGGCGTGATATTTTTGACGCTGGCGATTGGTTTGTGCGGTCTGGTCTATTTTGTGGCAACGGTGCTGATGGGGGTACATATGCCGATCGGCGGGATTTATCCGGTTACATTTTCGGAGCTTCTGCTGACGGCGGCGCTGGCGTATATTGGCGGCAGGGTGGTGATGGAGCGAACCGCCGTTCGCCCGACCGAACGGCTCTATCCCGTGCAGCTGACGCTTGGCGAGAGTACCGTGCGCTTTTTTGCGCTACATGACACCGGAAATTCTCTGCGCGACCCGGTTTCCGGCACGGCCATGGCGGTGGTCAGCGCGGAAGCACTGGGACAGGTGCTGGGACGCGAAACGCTGCGCGCCCTGCGGCATCAGGATTTGCAGACGGCAGTGCAGCGCCTTGCGCCCTATCGCGCCCGGCTGATCCCTTACCGCGCCGTGGGGGTGTCCGGCGGGCTGCTCGTGGCGATTCGCTGCACACAACTGCAAATCGGAAAGCAAGTGCGAACAAACGCGTTGATTGCCCTGTCCCCGACGCCGGTCAGCGACCGGGGCGATTATGCGGCTTTGATAGGAGGAAGAATGGATGAAACAAAATCCCATGGAAAAACTTTTTTACAGAATTTGCAAGCTCGCCGCGCCGAAAATCATGTACATCGGCGGAGCGGATGTGCTGCCGCCCCCGCTGAAGGGCGCACAGGAGCAGCAGGCACTGCGGCAGATGGCGGCCGGCGATGAGGATGCAAAAAAGCTGCTGATCGAGCACAATTTGCGCTTGGTCGTCTATATTGCCCGCCGATTTGAAAATACCGGCGTCAATTTGGAAGATCTGATTTCCATCGGCACCATCGGTCTGATGAAAGCCATCAGCACCTTTCAGCCCGACCGCAACATCAAGCTGGCAACCTATTCCTCACGGTGCATTGAAAATGAAATTTTGATGCACATCCGAAAAATTTCCGGGCAGAAGGTGGAGATTTCCCTCGATGAGCCGATCAACACCGACTGGGACGGCAACGAGCTGTTGTTATCGGACGTGCTTGGCACGGAATCGGACGTGGTGATGCGCCCTCTGGAGGAAAACGTGGAATACCAACTGCTGCACGATGCCTTGGAGCGCCTGCCGGAACGGGACAAGTCGATTGTGATGATGCGCTACGGCCTGGGCGGCAAAAAGGAAAAAACACAAAAAGAGGTCGCCGATGACCTTGGTATTTCCCAATCTTACATTTCAAGATTAGAAAAACGCATCATGCTCCGCCTGCGCCGCGAGATCTCCCGCCAGATGAGCGGTTAAAAACTTTAAAAGCGCCTTGCAGAGTTTGCCGCTATGTCGGCGAACTCTGCAAGGCACTTTTCGACAGGCTGCGGCGGTACAGCACAGGCTGCACCGCCGCTCGTTTACATGATTTATTTTTGCAGCAGTTTTTCCAGTGCGGACAGCTTCAGGCAGGTGCATAAAACAGCGATAGCCTGTTCCAGTTCTTCCACGGGGGGCAGGCTCGGCGCGATGCGGATGTTGCTGTCGTGCGGGTCTTTGCCCAGAGGGTAGGTCGCGCCGGCAGACGTCATGACAACGCCGGCCTGGCGGCACAGCTCCAATGTGCGTTTGGCAGTGCCGGGCATGGCGTCCAGAGAAATAAAGTAGCCGCCGGTGGGCTTTTGCCACGTGGCAATGCCAAGCGGCGCAATTTCCCGCTCCAACGCATCCAGCACGGCATGGAACTTGGGCGCCAAAATCGCAGCATGGCGCTTCATCAGTGCCAATGTGTGCGCTTTGTCCTGCAAATAGCGCACATGGCGCAGCTGATTGACCTTATCATAGCTGATGATCTCCACGCCAAGAAGCGTTTGCATATACTGCAATTGTTCCTCTGACGTTGCAAAACACGCCACACCTGCGCCGGGGAATGTGATTTTCGATGTGGATGCAAATTCAAACACCATATCCGCATTGCCGTTTTCGCGGCAGAGCGTCAAAATATCGCGGAACGGGATAAAGTCGCCCTCGAACTCGTGAACACAGTACGCATTGTCCCACATCAGCACAAAATCCGGCGCAGCGTGTTGCAGGCGGGCGATGCGGTCAATGGTGGCATCGGAATATGTAATGCCCTGTGGGTTGGAGTATTTGGGGACGCACCACATACCCTTGACCATCGGGTCTGCCGCCC
Source organism: uncultured Clostridia bacterium (assembly GCA_945910975.1). Classification (GTDB taxonomy): domain Bacteria; phylum Bacillota; class Clostridia; order Oscillospirales; family Oscillospiraceae; genus JAKSPM01. Next base: position 3,680 of record CAMDZY010000028.1, read on the forward strand.
AGCGTTCCACCAAGTCCATATCCGGCCCCTCCGGCGTCATGGGTATGGGGATCATCTCCATGCCGAAGGACTCGGAAATTTTGAAATGTCGGTCATAGCCCGGCACAGGGCAGAGGAATTTAACAATCTCCTCCTTGCACCACGGGCGGGGCGAGTGCAGCAGTCCGTGTGTATAGGCTTTGGAAATGACACTGTACATCAAGCTCAAGCTGGCGTTGCCGCCGACAAAAACCTCTTCCGGACGCGTGCCGAGCAGCTCGGCAAACAGCTTGCGTGCAGACGGCATACCGGCCAACTGTCCGTAATTCCGGGCATCGAAGCCGTCAAGGTTGAAATCTTCCGCAGCCGGATAATTTAAAATGTCATTCACCAAATCCAGCTGCGCTTTGCCCGGCTTGCCGCGCGACATATCCAGGTGAAGATTTTTGGCTTTGAGCGCAGCATACGCGGCGCGGACGTGGGACAATTCCTCATTCAGCGCCTGCGGCGTGCGTTCGGAATACGGCAAAACTGCTTGCATAATAAATCCCCTTTCAGATCGATACGATTTTCCTCTATTTTACCAGTCTGCGCCACCGCTGTCAACGGATTTTGCACGAAGTTTGGCAAGAATTCTATTGTCTTTCCCGCAGAAATTGCGTATAATATGGATAAAAAGAGCTGTGGGAGGTCGTTATGGAATTTTGTGTGTTAGCTGTTGGCGATGTGGTTGCGCCAAGCGGCGTGAAATTTTTAACCAGACATTTGCCGACGCTCCGGCGGCATTATGGGGTCGATTTTTGTGTGGTGAACGGGGAAAATGCAGCCGTACTCGGCTTATTTCCCTCGCAGGCGGACGAAATTTTCGGTGCCGGTGCCGATGTCATTACAATGGGGAATCACACCTGGGGAAAACGAGATATTGTTTCCTATATGGATGATTGCCCCTATATCTTGCGTCCTGCCAACTTCCCGCCGCAACAGCCCGGTATCGGTTGGCGGCTGTATGACAGCAAGGCCGGACAGGTGGCGGTGATTGATTTGATTGGCCGGGTCGCCATGGATTACACGCCGGACAACCCCTTTTTGTGCGTGGAGCGGATTTTGAAGCAGCTGGACACCAAATTGATTTTTGTGGAACTTCACGCCGAAGCAACCTCGGAAAAGCTGGCAATGGGCTATATGCTCGACGGCAGAGTGTCCGCTGTTTGGGGAACGCACACCCATGTGCCAACCGCCGACCATCAGATTTTACCAAAAGGAACCGGTTACGTGACAGACTTGGGCATGACCGGCCCTCGCTTTTCGGTGCTTGGCATCAAGCCAGAGCTGTCCATCCGCAAATTCCGGGGCGATCTGCCCAGCCGCTATGAACCTGCGCCCGGTGAGTGCAAGCTGGAGGGCGCACTGTTCACCGTGGACACGGCGAGCGGACTTTGCACCAATGTGGAAAGGTTGATGATTCATGATTAAGTTTGTTCACGCGGCGGATTTGCATCTGGATTCGCCGTTTCAGAGCTTGCCGCCGGAAAAGGCGACCGCATTGCGTCAGGAGCAGCGGACACTTGTCGAGGAGCTGATTTCCCTGTGCAACACGCAGCAGGCGGATCTCTTGCTGCTTGGCGGCGATTTGTTCGATTCGGCCGGCGTGCTCCGGCAGACGGTAGAAGGGCTACAGCGCGCATTTGCCGGATGTCGGGCACAGATTTTCATTGCGCCCGGCAACCATGACTTTGTCGCGCCCGGCTCACCGTGGCTGCGGGAAGGCTGGCCGGAGAATGTACATATTTTTTTGGATTCTGCCATTTCAGCGGTCGATTTGCCCGACCTTGGCTGCCGGGTCTACGGTGCGGCGTTCACCGCAACCAATTGCCCCGCACTGCTGGAAAACTTCCGGGTAGCGGACGCTTCTTTGTGCAATATTATGGTGCTTCATGGCGATGCGCAGCAGAGCAATTCCCCCTACAACCCCATTTCCACCGCGCAAATCGCCCAAAGTGGGCTGGATTATCTGGCGTTGGGGCATATTCACAGCTACAGCGGCGCACTGCGTGCCGGAACAACGACCTATGCCTGGCCGGGCTGCACGATGGGGCGCGGTTTCGATGAAACCGGCGAAAAGGGCGTGATTTGCGGGACGCTGGACAATGGACAATGCAGCATTCGCTTTCTGCCGCTGGCAAAGCGGCACTATGTGATCGCATCCGTTCGGGTCGGGGACGACCCGCTTCAATCCGTTGTGGCGCAGCTTCCCTCCAACACGCAAACGGATTGCTACCGGATCCTTCTGACCGGCGAAGCGGACAGCCTGGATTTGCGCGCGCTGCGGCAAGCACTGGAGCCACGGTTTTTCAGTCTGGATTTGCGCGACGAAACCACGCCCAGCGTGGATCTGTGGGCAAACTGCGGCGAAAACTCACTGGAGGGTCTGTTTTTGCAGAGCCTTATGGACGAATTGGATAAGACCACGGATGATACGCAGCGCAGGCTGTTGCAACAGGCCGCGCGCCTTGGGCTGGATCTGCTGGAAGGACGGGAGGTGTTGATGCCGTGAAGATTTTGAAAATGACCGCCTCTTTTGGCAAGCTACAGGACACCTTGGAGCTGCACGACGGTCTGAATGTATTCTCGCTGCCCAACGAAGGCGGAAAATCCACTTGGAGCGCCTTTTTGTGTATCATGTTCTATGGCCCGGCGAAGGAGAATAAGTCGAAAAAGAACCCATACCCGGAAAAAGCGCGGTATTATCCATGGAACGGCAAGCCGCTGGAAGGCACCGTCACCTTGGAGCATGAGGGACGGCAAATCACGCTGGAACGCACCTCCACACCCCGCGCGCCAATGGGCGTATTCCGTGCCTACGACACCCAAACCGGCAACCCGATTCCCGGCCTTACCGGCGAAAACTGCGGACAGGTTTTGCTTGGCGTGGAGCGCTCGGTGTTTGAACGGACGGCATTTCTGCGCCAATCCGGGCTGGCACTCAGCACGGACCCGGCGTTGGAGCAGCGGTTGAATGCGCTGGTTGCCACCGGCGACACGCAGAACACCTATTCCCAGTTAAGCGACAAACTGAAGAAAATGACAAACGCCTGTGGCGGCCGCAACGGGCAGATTTCCGAATGTGAGTGCCGTTTGAAAGAAATTGAGGAAAAACTGGCGAAAATTGGCGGTTTACAGGACGAAAATATGGCACAGGCGGTGGAAAAGCAGCAGCTTTCCCGGCAGCTTGCACGCCTGCAACGGGCAGAACAGGCCAAAAACGCGCAACTGCTTGCGCGCGCGAAACAAGAATTCGAGCAGCGCACACAAAAGGCCGAGGAAGCGGAAGCGCTCTGCAAGAAGCTGCCCTCCATGGAAGCATTGCAAGCGCTGCGCAGGCAGGCGCGACAGCTTGCAGCAGCGGAGCGGGAAGCAACAGCAGACAGCGTTGCGATGCCCCAGCTGCCCACGCCGCCTAAGGTTTTCTTTGGCCTGAACGCGGAGCAGGCGTTGGCCAAAGCGCACGAGGATGCAGCGTTGTTTCAAACCTCCCCCAAGCCGGAAACGGAAACCGTTCCGGCATTTTGCGGGCTTGACGCCCAACAGGCGTTGGAACGTGCCCGGCTTGATACGGCCGCATATGACAAGCAGCCGCAGCTGCCCGAGGCACCGACCGGCTTCCACGATTTGCCACCGGAGGACGCCTTAAAGCAGGCGCAGGAGGATGCTGCGCGCTGCAAGAATAGCAAGCTAACGGTTCAAAAATCCCCTGCTTTGCGCTTCGTGTTTCTTGCAGTGGCTGTTCTGGGCGTGGCTTTGAGCTTGTGGAAGCCGATCATCGGACTTCCGATTGCCGTGCTTGCGTTGGCGGCAAGCTGTATTGCGTTTTCTCAATCGCAAAAAAAGCGCCGCGCAGCCGACGCAGAAAGCGCACAAGCGCGTGAAATTTTGGCACGCTACGGTGTCAACAGCCCGGAGGAATTGGAGCGCATAACAGAACAATATCGCGCGGCGCAAGACGCTTACCGGGAAAATTGCCAACAGGCGGAGCAGGCTCGTCAAGCACTTTTGGCACGCTATCAGGCGCAGTCCCCGGCGGATTTTTTGCGAAAAGCCAACACATTCGTGCAGCAGACTGCGAATCAACAAGCAGCACAGCGGCATCAACAGGATCAATTAGCGCTTTACGGCGCATCGTCACCGGAGGAATTTGTCCCGATGGCGGAAGCCTATGCCCAATCGCTTGCGGCCTTCGCACGCGAAAAGGCACACGCTGAGCAATTGCAGGCGCAAATCGCGCAGCGCCAAGCCGAATGCAGCCGCGCCAATGCCGCCTTTTTTGCAACCATTGCACAATATGCCCCGTGCAGTAGTTTCTCGCAGGCAGAGGATTTCATCGCAAGCGCCGAGCGTGCGCACGCAGCTGCAAACAGCGCCGGTAGTGCGCGCGACACTGCCCAAAAGTCCTATGAATCCTTGCTGCAAGCGGTGGGTGAGGCCAGCGCGTCGGATATCTGTATGGAGGATCTTCCAACGGATCTATCTGCCCACCTTTCCGACCAAATTGCCAACACGCAGTCGCGTCTATACCAGCTGGAACAGCAGCTCTCGCACCAGCAGGGTCAGATGGAAACCATCGGCGACCCGGTCGGGCTGCACGCTGCGCGCGAACAGAACTTGATGCGTCTGGACGAGCTGAAATCCTGGCTCGCCGTTTTGAACCTCACATCGGAGCATCTGCGCCGTGCCAACGATACTCTGCAAACCCGCTTTTCTCCGCAGATTGCCGCGCAGGCCGGACAAATTTTCAGCCGCCTGACCGATGGCCGGTATGAAAAGCTCCTGCTGGATCAGGCTTTGCAGGTGCAGGTGCAGTCTGGCGACAGTCCTGCGCTGCGCGTTTCCGAGCTGCTCAGCTGTGGCACGGTCGATCAGCTGTATTTGGCAGTGCGGCTGGCTATGGTGCATCTGCTGTTACCGCCGGATACGCCGCTGGTGCTCGACGATGCACTGACCAATTTTGACGACACACGTGCCGCCAAGGCACTTGAGCTGCTGCAAGAGGAAGCTGCCGCGCGGCAGATTCTGCTGTTCACCTGCCACAGCCGGGAACAGACCATGTTGTCCGCATCCGGCGTTACCGGATAGGCTATGCAAAAATGATATACAGTTTTTCGGGCATTATTTGGCAGTAGCTCACAAATTCCAAGAACCTTATATAGACAAAATAGCTAAAAATATGCAAGCAATCTTGTATGGTTTGCCGTTCCGTTTTGCTTGCAATATTTTCCGGCAGATGCTATAATAAATGCATTATATATAAGGAGAGAGCGATTATGAGAGCTTCCCGGAAACGTATTTTATCCCTGCTTTTAATTCTGGCAATGATCTTTTCCATGTTTGCTTCGTTCAGCATCACAGCCGGTGCCGAAGAAGCAGCAGAACCCGTAACCTATGCATACAACACCGCAAAACGGGATGTTGTATGCACCTCAATGAGCGTCCAGGCAAAAGCCTATTACACTCGCAGTTACACATTTGAAAAACTCTCCAGACAATCGGCAAGCACGCTGAAGACCAGCTTGCAAACACTCATGACGAACACGCAGACAAGGGTCACGACATATGATGATTTGCGCACCCTCAGCGGAAATTCCGACTCCGTGCTCGGCAGCGAAACCAAAATGTGTATGCTGTATTCCTCTGACCGCCTGAAGAACAAATGGGACAGCGGCAAAACCTGGAACCGTGAGCACGTATGGCCGCAGAGCCGCGGCACATTCCGCACCGAAAATGCCGGCTCCGACCTACACCACCTGCACCCCTGTGATTCCAAGGTCAACAACACCCGCGGCAACCTGCCCTATGGCAATGTTGTCGGCAACGGCTCTTACCGCGTGGCCTTGTCTGCCGCCGAAACCATTTCCGGCTTCTACACCAACAAGTATTTTGAACCGCTCGACAACGTAAAGGGCGATGTTGCCCGTACACTTTTGTATGTCTATGTCCGTTGGGACGAAAAAAATCTGACCGACGTCATCCAGAGTACGGACGTCCTGCTGGACTGGTGTGCAAAGGATCCGGTGGACAAGTTTGAAATGTGCCGCAATGACATCGTCCAGAGCATTGAAGGCAATCGCAACGTTTTCATCGACTATCCCGAGTTTGCATGGCTGATTTTTGGTCAAGACGTTCCGGAAGGCATCAAAACGCCCTCCGGCAATGCAGGCACGCCTGTCGGCGGTGTCACCAAGCCGCTTTACACGGTTTCCTGGCGTGATGCCGCTACCAGCAAGGGCGCCGGCACCGTTACCGTCACCGCTGACGGCAAAGCCATCACCAGCGGTCAAAGAGTTAAGGCGGGCAGCTTGATCAAGGTTTCTCTGACGCCTGATAACCGCTCCTCCGTCACCGCCCTGAGCGTGGCCGGCAGAAGAGTTACCCTCAACAACGGCAATACTTATACCTTCACACTCAGCAAAAATACCAGTATGATCGCAACCTGGGGCAAAGCGTCCACGTCCACCGCAAAGCCAAACGGTGTCACATATACCAAGCTGACAACCGCGCCCGGCAACTGGGAGGGCGATTACGTCCTCGTCGGCCAGTCCGGCAGCACTTACTACGTGCTCAAAGCCAATCTGACCGGCACAGCCCTCAGCACAACCAACGCCGCAGTCACCACAACTGCCGCTGCCATGAAGCTGAGCGCCGGCAAACTGACCAATGTGTCGGATGACTACGTTTACACCTGCAAAAAATCCGGCGCCTACTACTATTTTAAAGAGAAAAATTCCAAAAACTATCTGGCCTACAAAGCCGGCAGCCTGACCACCGCTACGACCTATAGCGGCGCCGGCACATTGTGGTCGCTGAGCGTCACCTCCGGCACCGGCACGATTGCAATGAAGAGCAAGAGTGTAGATAAATACCGCCTTTGCTTCAACCCATCCTCCAAGTTCTTCCGTTGCTATACCAACAATACCTATAAGATCTTCTTCTATAAGGCCGGTTGATTCTAAACGAAAGCACCCTGCACGAAATTGTGCAGGGTGCTTCGCGTATCATAATATACAGTATATTCGAGAATAGTATACATTTTAGCTGTTTCCAAACATGAGATATCTGCTCAAAATATGTGATTTTAGGGGGATATGCCGAAATTTTGGGGAGATATATGGGCAATGTTTACAAAAGGCGTCAAAAAAGATTGTATATTTTGCCGCCGGATTTTTCTTGCAATTATTTCCAGCCGGTGCTACAATATAAATATCTAAGACAAGGGGCGACATTTATTATGAAAACTGCAACGAAACGTGTGCTATCTTTCGTTCTCGTCTTGGCAATGGTCTTTTCTCTGATTGCCACCTTCTCCCTCACCGCCGGCGCTGCGACCTATTCGTATAATACAGGCAAGCGCGGCACTGTTTGCACGGCCTTGAGCACCAAGGCAAAGGCTTACTACACCGGCAGCTACACGTATGCCACCCTTTCCAAGCAATCAGCGTCCACATTGAAAACCAACCTGAAAACACTCATGACCAACACGCAGACCAAGGTCACATCCTATAATGAGCTGCGCACCTTGAGTGCATATTCCGATTCCACCTCCGGCAGCGCCTCCAAAATGACCCTACTGTATTCCTCTGACAGCATCAGCAGCGCATGGGACAACGGCAAGTCTTGGAACCGTGAGCACGTATGGCCGCAGAGCCTCGGCACTTTCACCACCTCCAAGTGCGGCTCCGACCTGCACCACCTGCACCCCTGTGACTCCAAGGTCAACTCCACCCGCGGCAATCATCCCTACGGTGTTGTTACAACCGGCTCCAGCTACAGCACTGCAAAGACCGCTGCCGGCACCGTTGCAGGTTATTACACCTCCAAGTATTATGAACCCGTAGACAGTGTAAAGGGCGACATTGCTCGTACCTTGCTGTATGTTTACGTTCGTTGGGGCGAAACCAATCTGACCGACGTCATCCAGAGCACGGATGTCCTGCTGGACTGGTGCGCAAAAGACCCGGTCGATATGTTCGAAATGGGTCGTAACGACGTTGTGCAGAGCATTGAAGGCAACCGTAATGTTTTCATCGACTACCCCGAATATGCATGGCTGATTTTCGGCAAGTCCGTTCCCAGCGGCATCAAGACCCCCTCCGGCAATAGCGGCACCTCCTCTGGCGGTTCCTCCGGTGGCTCTACCGGCGGCTCCACAACCACAAAATACACGGTTTCTTGGGGCAAGTCCGGCACTGGCTCCGGCACCATCAAGGTCACCGCAAATGGCAGCACGCTCACCAGCGGCAGCAAGGCCAACTCCGGCAGCACCATCAAGGTCACCCTGACTCCCGCCAGCGGCTCCACGGTCACATCCCTGACCGTAAACGGCAGCAAGGTTACGCTGAGCAACAACGCTTATAGCTTCAAGCTCAGCAAAAATACCAGCATGACCGTTACTTGGACGAAGAACACAACGACCAGTACCGGAACGACCTACACCAAGCTGACCACTACGCCCAGCAGCTGGGCAGGTGACTATGTCATCGTCGGCTCGGTTTCCGGCAAATACTACGCACTCAAAGCCACCGGCACAGGTACGACCCTTGGTTCTACCAGCAGTGCAGTGCAGCTGTCCACCGCCGGCATCACAATGAGCGGCAGCAAGTTGACAAATGTACCGACCAATTATGTTTATACCTGCAAAAAATCCGGTAGCTACTATTACTTCAAGCAGAAGAATTCCAACAATTACTTGGCTTACAAGTCCAGCGGTCTGACCACTTCCACCAGCTATACCGGCAAAACCACATTGTGGTCGCTGAGCATTTCTTCCGGCAATGTGACGATGAAGAGCACGAGCAACACATCCTATCGCCTGTGCTTCAACACCAGCTCCAAGATGTTCCGTTGCTACTCCAACAACACCTACAAGCTCTACTTCTATAAGGCTGGCTAATCCGAAAATCCAACAGGGGCTGTTAAAATTCCAATTCTTAACAGCCCCTGTTCTATGCAAAAAATACCGTGCCCATAGTTTGAACAGATAAAACGATTCCCACAGGCAACCGTAACGGATGCTTGTGGGAATTTCAGGCGCTTTGTCAATCGTTGGGATAATCGGAGAAACAGGAATGCACTACAAGGGGCTGTAGAAAAACTCCAAAATTCGGCAAAATAATTCCCCGCAAAAGCAGAATGGTTTACCTGACTTTTGCGGGGAATTTGTAACTTTTATATAGGGCTGATTCTAAGGAATCGGAGTTTTTTTACAGCCCCTTGTTTGTAGCGTTTTTGTGGGCGATCTTCACTCGCCCAAACAGTGATTATAGAACCATAAGTGATGCCCATTTATTCCCATTTCCGCAATTTTCCGGCTTTGAGTACAAACACACAGTCGAAATGATCCATAAGCTCCGGAAAAATATCATGGGTTACAACGATTCGCGTTTTTCCGTCCATCTTCTGTATCGTATCCATGATTTGATAGCCTGTTTGTGGATCCAAAGCGGAGGTAGCTTCATCCAGAAAGAGCACATTTGCGCCTTGCAGGATGCTTCGTGCAATTGCTACCCTTTGCTTTTCACCGCCGGAAAGTTTGTTCCCATTGTCGCCGCAAGGATAATCCAGCCCTTTTTCCATCACAGTTTCCGTAAGTCCGGCGTTTCGGATTGCATCTTGCAAAATGTCCTCGCGAACCGGTTTGAACATCGTAATATTATCTTTTAAAGTTGCATCAAAAAGAAAGACATCCTGATGGATCACGGAAACGAGTTCAAAAATGCTGTCGCCTGACACATCTTTTATGTCGGTATCATCAAACTTGATTTGGCCTGCATAGTCGCGGTTGATTCCGGAAAGAAGATTTAAAATCGTTGTTTTTCCGGTACCGTTGTCC
>CAMDZY010000029.1 GCA_945910975.1 uncultured Clostridia bacterium
CTACCGTAAAAAATGCCGCAAATATCATGTGAGCCTATGGCTTGCAATTCTACCGGGATTATCTGCATTTTAGGTTAAAATTATAACCGTAATGCCCCCTGAAACGCACGCTTTCGTGAATCTCAGGGGAGTATGCATTTTAGGAAACAATCCAATTGGCAATTGCGCTTTGCGAAGCGTAGACGATAACCGGAAGCAGAAACGGCAACAGCGACCACAGGTAGTGGTAATTGGAGCGGCGCAGCTCCAAAACCAATTCCCCGCAGCAGAGCCCCAAGAACAGCACCCATGCGACCAGCAAGGCAATGAATGCACCGGAAATCAATTGCTCCAGCTTGGGCGTGGCAACCGTGGCCAGCAGAAATTCCTGCAAGGCTGCATATAAAATAATGATCAATGAAATTGCACTGTTAATATATAAATTGCGCAATGACGCGCGAATGTTACACGAAACCATGCCATCGCCCTCCTTTTCTCTTAGTTTACGGCAAATTTCATCAAAAGTCAACTAAAACCTGTTCTGCGGCTTGAATTTTAAGAAAGCAGCACACGGCAGGGTGACTGCCTGTCTTACGATTCATCGCCGGCCGCTTTGCACTTGGTAACAAGAGCCTGCGTTGTGGTGATGAGCTTGTACATGGCCGGACGCAGAACCAAATCCATCTGCCCTATGTATTCCACCAATTCGCCGCCAAAGCCCTGCTTAAACTGATGTAGCCCGATTTTGGGATTGCAGTGGCAGGGATAGCCCTCAACGCCGCGAAAATCGTACAGCGTGCAGCCGTGCTGCAGTGCATAGGCGATCATGTGATATTGCAGCAAATCGTTTGGCTTTTCTGACCGATGTGCCAAATCGGAGCAGCCGTACAGATACCATGCGCGGTTGCCTTGTTGCAAGTATATGGCGGCGGCGATGATTTTTCCATCCAATTCGGCACAGAATAATTTGGTATATTCTGGCATGGTTTGCAGCAGACGCACAAAATAGCTGCTGTTGCGGGCGTGAAAGCCATCATGTTGCGCGGTTTGTTCCATCATGGCGGAAAACGCCGGGATATCTTCCACACCGCCCTCGCGTATCGTGACGCCGCGTCGCTGTGCAAGACGAGTGTTATAGCGCACCTTGGCATGGAATATGCCGGGGAGGGTCTTCACATCGAGTCCGCACAAATCCAGCTGATAGACCAGCTTGGGGTTAAAGGTTGTGAAATCCGCACGCGGGTCGATGTTGAAGCCTTCTTCTATGGCAGTTCCGATGAATTCGTAAGAATCCAAAAGTACCGGCGGATCCATCCGCAGCAAATAGCCCCGCTGCTGCCGGGCAAAGAACTTGGCTGCGTCCAGCAGTTCATAGAAGGTGTTCATATCTTCATATTCCAAAACCGGGCCGCGCGGTGCATACAGCAGCGCACTGCCAAAAAAGCGCACCGTTCTCCAAAGTAGTGCCATCGTGCCGAGAATTTTGCCATCCCGGCGGCAGAGGATTCCAATCCAGTTCCAATCGGTGCGAAAATTGCCCCACAGACTGGTTTGCATAAAGTGGCCGTTTGGGTGGTGAATTACAAAATCATCAAGTTCCTGCGCCTGATGCAACTGTACATATTCAATCATAATGATGATCCTTTCCTCGTTACCTGCCTAATATAGGCCGCAACGGCATCAAAAGAACATCATTCTTTCATCGATATAAAATCACCGCGCCATATCGGTGGCGCGGTGATAGACTGTTGAAAAAGCCTCGCAGAGTTCGCCGCGATAGCGGCGAATAAAATTCAATCATTTTTTGCGGCGGCGTGTACGTCACAAAAAATACCTTACAGGACGCAAACGTGCGAACCAAGTGCCGTAGGCGCTTGGCGAGTGCGATGCAGCGTCCGGCAATGTTCTTCCGCGAGGAAGAACTCTGTCGAAAAACGAAGTTTTTCGACAGCTTGTCACCGCGCCATATTGGTGGCGCGGTGACTTCGTAATTATTCTGTGCGCAGGGCGATGACCGGGTCTTTTTTCGATGCCAGTCGGGAGGGAATCAGGCCGGCGATGAAGGTCAGCAGAATGCTGATTATCACCAGAATGATGGCGCCGTTGACCGGCAACGTGGCCAGATTTGCAATGCCGGTGTAATGCTCGATGACCAGATTGGCGGGGACGAGCAGCAATAGCGTGATCCCGATGCCCAATATACCGGACACAAAGCCGACGGTAATGGTTTCGGCGTTGAATACATTGGAAATGTTGTGCTTGGAAGCGCCAATGCTGCGCAGAATGCCGATTTCCTTGGTACGCTCAAGGACGGAAATGTAGGTGATGATGCCGATCATAATGGAGGACACCACAAGAGAGATGGCAACAAAGGCAATCAAAATGTAGGTGATGGCATTGATGATTGTGGTGACGGAGGACATCATCAGGCCAATATAATCGGTATAGGTCAACTGATTTTCTTCTTCTACGCTCCGGTTGTAATCATCGATGATTTGCACGATTTTGTCTTTCGCCTCAAAATCGGTCGGGTAAATCCGGATGCCGGAGGGCTTATCCAGATCGGCCACACCCAGCGTGGAGAGGTTGCCCTCGTACGTGTTGGCGGAGCCTTGCGAAGCGGAAAGCAGCGTGTTTGCAATTTCGTCCTCGCTCATGCCGTTGGCGGACATTTGCTGCACATAGGCATTGGTTTCCGCCTGCTGGTCAGCCGGGAGCGAGGCAATGTAGGCACGCAGATCATCACCGGTATAAACCGTTGCATCATCGCCGGTGGCAAAGGGTAGACCGGTGAAAATGTCGGTGTCGGGTTGTGCTTGCTGCGCCCTGACCACATCAGAAGCGTTGACAAGCGCAATCAGATGTTCCATCAAATCCCCGCGATAGCCGACCGTGCCGGTGATCGTGCCAAGATTGGAGTCTTTTGCGGGCTTCAGAATGCCAACAACCTTGAGTTCCGTTGCATCGGCGAGCTTTGCAAGCAGGTATGCCTGATTTTCGGACTGATCGACCCAGACACCGTCTTTTTCCTCATAATAATCCGAGTTGGGCAGCAGCTTAAAGCGCAAACCGAGAATCTCGTCATACGGAAAGCGGGACTGCTCCGTGTTCAAGCTGACCTCTTTGCCCTCGTAGGCATCGGACATGGCTTGCGTTAATTCCGAAGAATCCAGAAGTCCAAGAGAATAGAGGGTAAAGTCGGTGATTTCGTTGTTCTCATCCATCAGCACCACAACTTCATCGTAGCTTTCCGGGTAATGTCCGGCCACTACGTCATACTGGGTGTGCAGAACTTCCTCATTGCCGGAAAGTTGATGCCACACGTCCATATTCTGCATGGAGGACATGGAAGAGGTAGCGCCCACGCCGGTGTAGCCGCCGGTGGAAAGACCAAGGGAGTCCAACAGCGTGTTGGGATTGACCTGTAAAACACCATTAGAGGTGTCTGCGTTGTAGATGTTCAGCGGTGTGGAGTAGGTATAGCGGATTTCGGAGGAGCAGTTCTCCAGACCGCTTTTGCCGCTGTCGATATATTCCTTAAACGCCTGCAAATTGTTGTTTGCAGCGCCTTGCAACATGGAGTCCATCATGCCGGACATCACATTGTTGGAGTATACGGCATCCTGCGGGTGATCTGTTTTGCCGTTTTGCTCCATCATAGTGGTTAAAATGCTGTTAAAATCCATTGAGGAGGATTCCAACTGCACCGGGTAGGACGAAAGCGTATCCCGCTCGACCGACGCGATGTAATCCGTTGCGCCACTTGATAGGGACAAAATCAGCGCAATGCCAATGATGCCGATGGAACCGGCAAAGGCGGTCAGAATGGTTCGTGCCTTTTTGGTCATCAGGTTTTGCAGACTCAGAGACAGCGCCGTGAAGAAAGACATGGAGGTCTTTTTGCTGCCGGTGTTGCCGGGGAGCGCTTCGGCAGTGCCGCCCTCGGTGCAGGGCATGGAATCGTCTGTAATTCTGCCGTCCATCAGACGGATGATACGGGTGGAATAGCGTGATGCCAGCTCCGGGTTGTGGGTGACCATGATGACCAGACGATCCTGAGCCACCTCTTTCAATAATTCCATCACCTGTACGCTGGTTTCGGAGTCCAGCGCGCCCGTCGGCTCATCGGCCAGCAGGATCGCCGGGTCATTGATCAGGGCGCGGGCGATGGCCACACGCTGCATCTGGCCGCCGGAAAGTTGATTCGGCTTTTTCCGCAGCTGATCACCCAAACCGACCTTTTCCAGCATCGCCTTGGCACGCTGCCGCCGTTCCCGCTTGCTGACGCCGGAAAGCGTCAACGCCAGCTCCACGTTGGACAAAATGCTTTGGTGTGGAATCAAATTGTAGCTTTGGAACACAAAGCCGATGGAGTGATTGCGGTAGGTATCCCAGTCGCGGTCTTTAAAATGCTTGGTGGATCTGCCTCCAATCATCAAATCGCCGCTGGTATAGCGGTCTAAGCCACCGATGATATTCAGCAGCGTCGTTTTGCCGCAGCCGGAGGGGCCAAGGATGGAAACAAACTCGTTTTTACGGAATTTCAAGCTGACGCCGTTGAGCGCATGAACCGTAGAATCCCCGGTAGGATATTCTTTGGTGATATTTTTCAGTTCCAGCATATTGAACGACCTCCATGACATAGATTTGGAGTAGTTTTTTTGTATTGTAGCAAATTTTTCAATCGGTTACAATCCGTTCGGAGAAAAGTTAAAATATTGTTCATAAAAGAAGGGAGCAGTCGGCGGTGCTGGAAGCAATGGTACAGACACTCAACACGATCGCGTGGCAGTATATTTTGCTGCCCTGTGTGCTGGTTGGCGGGATTTATTTGAGCGTGCGCAGTCGTGGGCTGCAATTTACAAGATTCCCCCGCGCCATGCGCTACACGTTTGGCAGGCTTCGTCAGCATGACACGGCACAAAAGGGGGAACTGTCGCCAAGACAGGCGCTGAGTACCGCGTTGGCAGGTTCCATTGGTACAGGCAACATCATTGGAACCGGACAGGCTGTCGCCTTGGGCGGATATGGCGCGGTGTTTTGGTTATGGGCGGCGGCGCTTTTGGGTATGATGATTAAGTACGCCGAGATCGCGTTGGCCATTCGCTATCGGCAGCGCGATGAAGCCGGCGACTGGGTCGGCGGGCCGATGTATTATATTGTAAACGGTATGGGCAGTCGCCGGAAATGGCTGGCTTCGGCATTTTGCATCTTTGCGGTTTGCGCTTCGTTCGGGATCGGGAATTTGTCACAATCGCACGCAATTTGCAGCGCCGTGCAGGGCGTGCTGGATGCGTACAGTCCCAAAACAACGCTCCCTCCGGCGGTTGTGGGTTGCGTTCTGGCAATTTTGGTGGCGCTGGTGCTGTTTGGCGGAATGAAACGGCTGGGGCAGGTGACGGAACGAATCGTGCCGGCCATGTGTGGCGTTTATTTGGCAATGTGCCTGTGCGTGATTGCGGCGAATGCACTTCAAATTCCAAAGGTGCTGGGGAAAATCGTTGTGGCGGCGTTTGCGCCGCAGGCTGTTTTGGGCGCTGCATCCGGTATTGCGATGCGCCAAGCGGTTGTCTGGGGACTGCGCAGAAGCGCCTTTTCCAATGAGGCGGGGCTTGGCTCTGCTGCCATTGCCCACAGTGCCGCGCAGACCAAAAGCCCGGCCGAGCAGGGACTTTGCGGCATTGTGGAGGTATTTGTTGATACCGTGGTCATCTGCTCAGTGACGGCGCTGGCCATTTTGCTCAGTGGTGTGAAGATACCGTTTGGAAGCAAAACGGGCGTGGAACTGCCAACGGCAGCGTTCGCTACTGTGCTTGGAACAAAGCTGTCGGCCTTATTGGTGGCGGCTTGCCTGATTTTGTTCGCGTTTACCACGATTCTCGGCTGGTCGCTCTATGGGGCAAGATGTGTGCAATTTTTGCTTGGAACAAAGGCCGTGCCGGTATACCAACTGCTGTTCCTCGCGGTTACGCTGCTCGGCACCGGCTTGCGTGCCGATATCGTGTGGGAATTGGCCGACACCTGCAACGCGCTGATGGCAATTCCCAATTTTACGGCACTGTTTTCCTTATCCGGCGTTGTGGCACAGCTTTCAAAAGACAAAAGTTGACAGATTGCGCGGATTGTGCTACCATAATACATACTGCTTTCGCCGAAACATGGCGGATTGTGAGGAACTGAAACAACAAATATGGTCTTTTCCAATCTGATTTTTTTGTATTTATTTTTGCCTGTCACGCTGCTTTTATATTTTGCCGTACCCAAGCTGTGGTGGAAAAATGCGGTGCTTTTGGTGGCAAGTCTGGTGTTTTATGCATGGGGCGAGCCGGTGTATGTGCTGCTGTTGGTTGCGGTGGCGCTGGTGAACTATTTGGCTGGACGCTGGATGGCACGGAATAAGAAGGCTATTTTCATCCTTGCGCTTTGCATGGATGTGGTGCTGCTGTGCGTTGTGAAGTACGCAGCCTTTCTGGTGGAGAACTGGAACCAATTGACGGGAATGCATCTGTATGTCCCGCAGATCGCGTTGCCGATCGGCATTTCGTTTTACACGTTTCAAGTCGTTTCCTATCTTGTGGATGTGTATCGCGGCAAGGTGGAGCCGCAGCGCGCGTTCGACAAATTTTTGCTGTATGTGGCGCTGTTTCCGCAGCTGATTGCCGGGCCGATTGTCCGCTATGCCGACGTGCGTGAGCAACTGACTTGCCGCAAAACAACTGCCGACGGTGCATTTTACGGCATGATCCGCTTCTGCACCGGACTTGGGAAAAAGGTTTTGCTGGCGGACTACGCCGGAAAATTTGCCAAGCAGCTGCTTGCCGCGCCTGCACAGTTGACGGTCGTGGCCGCATGGCTGGGCGCGATTTTCGTGATGCTGCAAATTTATTTTGACTTCTCCGGCTATTCGGACATGGCGATTGGTCTGGGTCGGGTTTTCGGATTTCGTTACCATGAAAATTTTGACCTGCCCTATATGGCAGGCTCCATCACCGATTTCTGGCGGCGGTGGCATATTTCACTCGGTTCATTTTTCCGGGATTATGTCTATATTCCGCTTGGCGGCAACCGCAAGGGGAAGCGGCGGCAGATCGTGAATCTGCTGATTGTCTGGCTCCTGACCGGTCTGTGGCATGGAGCGGGCTGGAATTTTGTGTTGTGGGGGCTTTATTTCTTTGTGCTGCTGGTCGTGGAAAAGTGCCTGGAAAACCGCTTGCAGCATATTCCCGCAGTGCTGCGCCACTGTGCCACGCTGCTTTTGCTACTGATCGGCTGGATAATTTTCTACTTTGAAGATTTACCCGACATTGCAAGCACGCTGGCGGCCATGTTTGGCGCAGGAGCGGGCTGGACGGACGCCTTGACGCAGACCAGACTGGTCAATGCACTGCCACTGCTGGTGATTTGCATTTTTGGCTGCACGCCACTGCCGCGCAGACTTGCAGAGCTTTGGAACGCTGCCATTGGCGGCGGAATTGCAGCCGACCACGGCAAACGTGGGATGGCAACGGCGATGGAAATACTGGACTCTGTTGTAATTTTCGCATTTTGCGGACTGATTTTGTATCTGGTTACGGTATCTCTGGTGGGTACCGGCTACAGTCCGTTCTTATACTTCCGTTTTTGAGGAGAAACCATGAGAAAACAAAAATGCACCGCCGCCGGGAAAGTGCAGTTTTTACTGTGCCTGATGATGGCCTTGGCGCTGCTGGCGGTGGGTGTCGGCTCCTTGCTAAAGGCCGATGCACAGGTATCGGTATCGGAGAAACGCACTTTGGCGGCAATGCCGACGCTCAGCGCGCGGAACTTGCTTGGCGGCGCGTATGCCGATGATTTTGAACGCTACTACTCCGACCATTTTTGGCAGAGGGATCAGCTTTTGGCGCAGAATCGAAAATTGAATCAGTTCTATTATTATAGTGGCGCGGAACAGTCCGTTGTGGTAATGGCAGAGCATGACAATCTTGCCGAGGGCGGCGAGAGCCTGAAAGCCAAATCCACGACTGCGCCGACACAAGCTACAGCGCAACCGACCGAGCCGTCGGCGGAATCAACCGAACCGCCAACGGCGTCTACCCAGCCTACCGAACCGCCGGAGGAATCAACCTACAACAGCGGTGTGACGGACGAGGATATCACGGTGTCGGACGGCTCGACCATTGTTATTGGCGACCGGGCAATGGAGCTTGTTACGGCTGTGGACGATGTTTTATCGGATTACGCTGCCAATATTAACCGCATCAAGCAGGCTGTGGGGGAAGATGTGCGGGTATTCAGTTTGATTGCACCCAATGCGGCAGAATTTTATTCTCCGGAGGATATGCACACCGGCGTACACAGTCAAAAGGACATGATTGCCGCCTGCTACGGTCAGATGGACGAAACCGTGCAGACAGTGGATGCTTACAGCGCGTTGCTTCAGCACGCACAGGAGGAAGTGTATTTCCGCACCGACCACCACTGGACGGCGCTGGGAGCATATTACGCGTACACGGCATTTTGCCAAACGGCAGGTCTTCACCCGGTGCAGCTGCAAACCATGCAGACCGGCAGCTATGAGGGCTTTACCGGTTCTTTGTATCTTGCAACCTCCGCCTATGCACAGAGCGAGGCACTAAAGGAAAATCCGGACACCGTGACTTGGTACCAACCAACGGTACAAACGAAGTTGACCTATTACGATGATGCCAGTCTAAGGAATCCCCAAACGGATTTGCAGGTGATTTGCAGCCTCGATGATGATGTCGTCAACAAGTACCTGTGCTTTTTGGGTGGCGACCACCCCATCACATGGATCGACACCGATGTGGACAATGACCGCGTGTGCCTTGTGTTAAAGGAGTCGTATGGCAATGCGTTCACGCCGTTCTTGACTCATCACTATCAAACCGTCATCGCCATAGACCCCCGCGAATTTAATCGGGACGGCAAGCCGGATTTGGATTTGGCTGCATTTGTGCAGGAGCATGGGGTCAATGATATTATCGTCCTCAATTATCCGCTGGCCATCAACAATTCCGCCATCGTCCGCTGGATGGGGCGACTGGTTGCATAAACAAGAATCCCACAGCAAGATTGATTCCTGCTGTGGGATTGATTTATGCAACCGTAAGGTCAATTGTGTAGAGCAGAGCGCCGTCGATATAAATTTCGATCGTATAATCTCCGGCGGCTTCCGGGGCAGTCACCTGGCAGACAAAGCGCAAATCCGACCAGAGATCGTTCCACGCCGATTCGCTTTGTGTCAATGCAACCGGATTTCCCTCGGCGTCGCGGATCGCGGTTGTCAATGTGACAGTCGCATCCGAATCCTCCGGCGTGACATCACTCTGCAAAACGCAGACAACAGTTTCACCGCTTGCAAAGGAGGTGTGTGCCTGCGCTAAATCGCGCCATGTCCAGTCGTCCTTGTCGGGAACGGAGAACAGGCCGGGGCCGACAACGGAGCGGCGAATTGCATAGCGGTCAAAGGCGGGAGCATCACCTGTGAGGACGGTAGCGGTGGCATCTCCGATCGTCGCCTGCGCACCGCCGGATTTTACGGTAAACTCGTAAGTGGCGTTGCCGATCACACCGGGAAGCGTGTAGTCGTTTGTGTCCAGAGAAACAACCGTTGGCTCCTGATCAAGCGAAGCAATGCGCCATTCCAGCTTCCAGCCGCCCTCCGGCGTTCCTGCGGGAGCATCCCAATGCACGGCGATTTGTCCGTCTTGTGCAGTAGCGGTCAGATTTTCCACACTGATGGAGTTGGCCGGGACGCTCAGGGTCATGGGTGCAGCCAAGGCGGGGGAGGTGAGTGTGACGGTATAGTTGGCAAACAGTGCAGTGCCGGTGAAGCTCGCCGCACAGGCGCTCACATCCAGTGTTTCATCGTAGCCGTCGTCGCCCTCGCAGCGAACCGTCCATTCGCCGGGATCGTTCTCGGTGCAATCCCAGGCAATATCCAACTGCCCGTCGCGAACCGATTGCACGTGGAGGTTTTCCACGGTAGCTGGGGTAAAGATGGTGAATTTCGCTTCAGGCTCGCCGGCCATGTAGTATGTGTCGTGATCAAGCAACGTGAAGGTATAATCCTTACCGACAGTCAGGTCAGTGATCCGATAGGTGTCACCGGTAAATTCTTTGGTTCGCTCCTGCTCACCATCACAGACGTAACGCAGCACGTACTTATCCGGGACGGGGCCGCTTTCTACGCTAACAGTCAAGTCAGCCTGTCCGGTCAGCTCAGCGGCGTGGAGTGACATTTTCACATCGGTGGTTTCGCAGGTGGTCACGTCAATGGATTCTGTACTGCTGTGGCTGAGCTTGTGTCCGCTCGGCGCAACGGCAGCCACGGTATACTTGGTGTTGGAGGAAAGACCGGTGAAGGTGGCTTGTTTTCCGTCCATCTGTGCGGTGTAGGTGTGGCTCAAACCGTCATAGCAGGTGATGGTCAGCTTGGAAAGTGCGGGACTGTCTACTGTAACGACGATGGAGTCGGCGGTTTTTTCCGTCAGAGAAATGGCATCCACATCCAAATAATACCATTGGGAGAAGAATACATAAGCGCCAATCAGAAGAACCAGCAAAACTGCGGCGACACTCAGTAGCGCAACCGGTTTCTTTTTCTTCGGCTTGTCCGGTGCTTTTTTTGCATCATCCGACTTGCTCTTTTTGGACGGTTTTGGATTGTCCGGTGCAGCGGGGGCTTGTTCCGGTGCATCCGGTTGTGTAGCTTCCTGCGGGACGGCAGGCGCCTCCTGCGGCGGCTCCGCTTCCGCAGCCGGCTCGGCCTCCTTTGGCGGCGCTGCTTCCTCCGGTGCTTCCGTTTCCGGTGGTGTTTCGGGTTCCTCCGGTGGCTTCGTTTCCTGTGGCGGGTCAACTTCCTGCGGGGCTTCCGCTTCCTGCGGCGGTTCCGGTTCCGGCGGTGGTGTTGGATCCTCCGGCGGCTTCTCCGATTCCTCTGCCTGTGGCGCTTCAACCGGCGCGATGCTCGGGGAGAAGCTCTGCACAAAGGTTTCATCCAGCTCCTTCACATCCGTAAAGGATACCGGCTCCACCGGCTCGTCCGCCTCATGGCTTGCCATAGGCGGCTCCGGGTCAACCACGATCGGCGGGACAATCAAATCATCCGTGATGTTGTTGCGCTGCATATAGAACATCAGCGCCTGTCGCATGGCATCCGGGGTCTGGAAACGATCTGCCTGCTTCGGCGCGCAGGCTTTAAGAATGATTGCTGCGATCTCATAATCGGCATACATGGCAGGCGGCAGATTTTCTCCGGCCAAACGCCGACTTTCCGCCGCAGCCGCAGAGGTTTTTTCGTCCTCAAACGGCCCGTGATTGCCATTGTAGATACGGTACAGCAGCATACCCAGCGAATAGGTGTCCATTGTGGGGTTGAGGTTTGCCATCATATCCGAAAATTCCGGCGGCGTATAGACACTGCGGTACTGTTCGGACAATGAGGAGAATTGCAAATACTCCATACTTGCAATGCCAAGATCGCCCAGCAGGAAATGTCCCTGACCGTCAGAATAGATGTTTTCCGGTTTGATGTTCTGCGACAGCAAATTTGACTGTCGCAGTGTACACAATGCGTTGCAGATATCAATGCCAAGATTGACCGCACGCAGGTTGGTCATTGCATTGTCGGCGGCAAAGCTGGCGAGGGATTGCCAGTGCTCCGTCAGAATGTACACATCATAGCCGATTCTGGATTCCTTTGGCTCCACCTGATAGCCAAGCACAGGCGCAATGTTGGGACTGTCACCTAGCTTGATGATCGTGTCAAGCTCCTGCTTTAAATCTTCTGCCAAGTGGGCATAATATTCGTTGGCAGCGGCTTCATCTGCAAAGGCGCCTGCCAGCAACAGTGCGGTGGTTTTTTCTTCGGACTGCGGAATGGAAATCAGCTTTAGAACAAATGTCTTTTCCAGACTGTCATGCTTCACCAGGTAGCAGGTGCTGCCGTCATGACTGCCGAGGGAGGACAAAACTGTCATATGGTCGAGTAAAGGTGAGATTTGCTTAAATTCCGCCATGATTCTCGCCTCCTTAGTGGGTTTTCAAATTTATTTTAAGACATTTTTACAAAAAATGCAATAAGATATTGTCAGAATCAAATAAAAATGGTATGATATAAGCGACGAATGTAAAAATGGCAATTTTACATTTAGGATTTCGATTATAATACCCGCTTCCATTGCTCCGCCATGATGCGTGGCAGGAGGGATGGAGCAGAATGGAGTTTCATGTATGGCATCAAAAAAGGTATGTAGCTATTGCGGCACAATTTATTCTGCGCAGATGAAGCGCTGCCCCTTGTGTGGTAACGATGCAGAAGAAGAGGATCGGCTGGATCTATCCGGCGTGACGCAGCCGACAAAGGCAAAGGAGCCGCCGGAAACGGACGTCCTGCAAGAGGAATACGCACCGGACGACTGGCAGGAGGAAGCGCCGGAACTGCCGAAGGAACCGAGGAAAGCAAAGCCGGCAAAGGTAGAAAGAGCGCCGCAGCCCCAAACGGAACCGGAGCAGGATCCACCAAAGAAAAAGAAGGAAAAAAAGGAAAAGAAACACAAACAGCCGCTGCCCAAGGCTGTGGCCATCGTTTGCGTGGCATTTTTGTCGGTGTCCGTGGTTATGATGAGCTGGTATCTTCTGTCGCAGTGGCTGCCGGATACCGTTTGGTTCCCGTCGCTCAATGCAAAAGAAGCAACTGAAGCATCAACAAGCCCGGTGGCAAGCGAGAAAAAGGAATGCTGGTACTTGAACTGCGACGTGGAAAAGCTGACGCTGAACCACGAGGGCGCCGCAAAAACTTTGCAGGTCGACATCCAGCCAACGGATTGCACGGATGCGCTGACGTTCACTTCTGCGGATGCGTCCGTGGCAAATGTGGATGCAAACGGCATTGTTACCGCAATCGGCAATGGCCAGACCACGGTGAATATTACCTGCGGTATGCTGTCCTTTGACGTAACGGTGATCTGCGATTTCAGTGCAAAGATAGAACTGGAGCAAAGCGAGCTTACCTTTGAATCGCTGGAGGAAACACAGCAGCTGCGGCTGACCAATCTTGGCGAAAGCGACGTTGTAACGTGGAAGTCCAGCGATGAAGCGGTTGCCACGGTTGACGAAAACGGCAACGTAAAGCCCGTAGGCAGCGGCGTTTGCACTGTCACGGCCGAAATGGACGGACAGCAGTATATGGCAAATATCACCGTGAAAGGTGAGTCGACATACACACCGGACGAACCCGGAAAGGGCGTCATCAATTCCGACGGCATCTATTTCCGCTCGGAGGCCAGCTCGGATTCCGATGCCATTGGCTTCTTTATGGAAGGCTATGAGGTTGAGGTTCTGGGCAAAGAAGGCGAATGGTACAACGTGAGAATGAACGGCATGACAGGCTATGTCCATGAGAAGTATTTGGATGTAGAGGAATAAACGTTACATATTAAAAACAGTCCCGCCGAATGTGCGGTTCGGTGGGACTGTTCAGAGTGCCGAAAAAGCCTCGCAGAGTTCGCCGCGATAGCGGCGAATAAAATTCAATCAT
>CAMDZY010000030.1 GCA_945910975.1 uncultured Clostridia bacterium
AAATCAGCGTGGCTTCCGGGTTGGCAAACGTCAAAATCAAGCTGAGCAGGCTCACCGCCGCATACCAGACGAACGCCATTTTTTTGCCGCATTCGTGGATCACGGGAATCATCAAAAACATGACCAGTACCGGGCAGCAAAAGGTTGCCAGCGGAATGATCTCCCCGCCCAGCATCACCACCACCGCCAATGCGCCCAAAACACCGCAAAGCGCCACGACACCCGCAGAAGTGCGTTTTTTCATGCACGCATCCTCACGCGTTGTCTTTTAAAAGCTGATACTTGATATCGTACAGCTTCTTCGACAAATCCACATAATACGTATGCGGATTATCAAACCGCTTGACCTCGTCCCAGAGGGAATCGACCTGCTGGGCGCAGTAGGTGCGGATCTGCTCCAGCGTGGGCAGCGAATAGACCAGATTGCCGTTTTGGAAAACCGGCACCTGCAGCTCCTTGGCAGTGAAGTCGTAGACCGTTTTGCGCTTCCACGTGGCATCCGGATCAAAAATTTCCAAATCGTGGCTGTCGTCCACCGTTTCGTCATGCAGGCACAGGTAGTCCGCGATGGCCTTGCCGGTGTCGTTGCCGAAGAAGCGGTACAGCTTTTTAAAGTGAGGATTGGTGATTTTTCCAGGGTCGGCGCTGATTTTGATCTTGGGAATGATCGTTCCGTTTTCCGCTTCGGTTGCAACCAACTTATACACGCCGCCGAACACAGGCTCGGAGCGCGCCGTGATCAGGCGTTCGCCAACGCCGAACATATCGATCTGTGCGCCCTGGCGCAGCAAATCCTGAATGATGTACTCATCAAGCGAATTGGACACGGAAATTTTGCAGTCTGTCCAACCGGCCTCATCCAGCATCTGGCGTGCCTTGACCGTCAGGTAGGTCAGGTCGCCGGAATCAAGGCGAATGCCGCAGTTTTTGATGCCGAGCGGCTTTAGCACTTCATTAAACGCGCGAATGGCGTTGGGAACGCCGCTTTTGAGCGTGTTGTAGGTGTCCACCAGCAGGGTTGCGTTGGTGGGGTAGGTTTCGCAATAGGTTTTGAAGGCTTCATATTCCGAGTCGAACATCTGCACCCATGAGTGTGCCATGGTGCCGCCGGCATGAACGCCATAAACCTGGTCGGAAATGGTGCAGGCCGTGCCGTGGCAGCCGCCAATATACGCAGCCCGCGCGCCGATGATGGCACCGTCTGCGCCCTGTGCGCGGCGGGAGCCAAACTCCAAAACCGTCCTGCCCGCTGCAGCGCGGCAAACACGGTTGGCCTTGGTGGCGATCAGGCTCTGGTGGTTGAGCGCCAGCAAAACATAGGTTTCGATCAGCTGTGCTTCAATGGCAGGCGCACGAACGGTGAGAATCGGTTCCTTGGGGAAGATCGGCGTACCCTCCGGCACCGCCCAGATATCGCCGTGGAAACGGAAATTGCGCAGGTAGGTCAAAAATTCCTCGCAAAAGAGGTTTCTGCCACGCAGATAGGCAATATCCTCCTCGGAAAAATGAAGCTGTTGAATGTATTTTACCACCTGCTCCAAACCGGCAGCAATTGCAAAACCGGCATTGTCCGGGCAGCGGCGGAAAAACACGTCAAAATAGCAAATTTTGTCCTTATAGCCGTTTTTTAGATAGCCATTGCCCATGGTCAGCTCATAAAAATCGCACAGCATGGACATATTGAGTTTCTCGTTGGGATTCATAATGTACCTCGTTTCATACAATCGGCAAAATGGGAATGCTATCCCTATTATATCCCAAGAAGTCGGAATGTCAACGGTTTTTCACAAGTCGATCGCTCCAAAAAAGGGACTGTGCAAAGCGCATTTGCAGCAGTCCCCTGAAAATCGGCGCAGGTTTCACTTATCGAATCAGCTCTGCCGGAATCTGTGCGTAATCGTACATGACCTCAGAATGATTGTCCCGAATGAGCTGTTTGTCCACGAGCCTCCCGCTCTCACGGTCGATTACATTTCGATAAATCTTTGATACCCTGTAATATTTTTCCCCTTCACGGCGGAAGTGGTGGTCTTCCTCGATAATTTCATAGCGCTGCGGGAATTGTCGTTCGCTTCGCAATCAAGCTTGGATTTTCCTTCATGCATCTTAGGCCTCTTTTCTACTGTATGGTTTACCGATTCAATTATACACAATATCGGCATGAATTGCAATAACGAAGATTTCTCCGGCTCTGCATTGCAAAACCGACGGCATTCGACTATAATAGCGGCAGGGAGGAATGGTTATGCAAAATCAGAGCTGTACGGTAAACGGCAGGCGCTTTATCCTGCAAGCGCTTCTCGGCAAGGGGAAGGGCGGTTATTCCTATCTGGCAAGCGACGGGGAAAAATCCTATGTGTTGAAGCAAATTCATCATGAGCCTTGCGATTACTACCAATTCGGCGACAAAATGCAAGCGGAGCTGCACGATTACCGGCAGCTGCGCGCGCTCGGGATCCGGATGCCCGAATTGATCGATGCCGATTTGGAACACGAGCGAATTTTAAAAGAATATATCCGCGGCGAAACGATTTTTCAACTGGTGCTGCAAGACAAATTTCGGCCGGAATACCTGGAGCAAATGCAAGCCATGTGTCGTTTGCTCTATCCGGCAAACCTCAACATTGATTATTTCCCGACGAATTTTGTGGTGCAAGACGATCTGCTTTATTACGTGGATTACGAATGTAACAGCTATATCCCGCAGTGGAATTTTGAAAATTGGGGCGTTCAATACTGGTCAAAAACGCCGGCCTTTTTGCAGTATGCCCAAAGCACGGCCGGGAAAAAATAGGCATTTCTTGACTTATTGTAAAAACTGTCGTATAATATCGGTGTATTTCAATAGAACGGAGTATCGATATGAGAAGGGCTTTGAAAATTGTCATACCGCTGCTGGTTCTGGCGCTGATCATTGGCGGCTTATATGCCTACTTCTTCATGATTTCGCCGGATACTACGGCCGTCATGCTGAAAAACTGGGGCGACAGCAGTGCGGAAAATGGCAACTACTCCCGTGCGATCCGGTTGTACGAGCTGGCATACGAATTGGATCCCGGCAATACGGATTTGGCATTTTCGCTTGCCACCTCTTATTCCGGCGCGCAGAATTATACCAAAGCAGAATATATACTGCTGGATTGCATCAAGGTGAATCCGGCGGATGTTTCCCTTTATGTTGCGCTTTCTAAGGTCTTTGTGGCGCAGGATAAGCTGTTGGATGCGCAGGAGCTGCTGGACGGTGGTTTGCCGGAGGACATCGGCAATCAGCTGCAAGCGATGCGCCCCGCTGCACCAACGCTCTGTCAGGAGCCGGGATACTATTCGGAATATGTCGATCTGGAAGTCACCGCACCGGAGGGCACGGTTTACGTATCGCTGGATGAGGAATTTCCTTCCATGGCCGGCGGGATCTTCCGCGGTGCCACACTTCCCGGCGGTACCACACAGGTCACTGCAATTTGCGTGGGAACCAACGGTCTGGTCAGCCCGCTGACCACCGGAGAATATACCATTGACGGCGTGATTGAAGAAGCCGTCTTTGCCGATGCCGCCATGGAAGACTATGTGCGCGAATTGCTCTACAAATCGCCGACCCAGCGCATCATGACCGATGAGCTTTGGGACATTACGGAGCTTTCCCTGCCGGAAGCCGTGACGACTCTGGAGGATCTGCATTATTTTGTGGGCTTGACCTCCCTAAGCATTTCCGCTTTGCCGGATTCGGATCTTGGCTTTTTGGAGCTTATGCCGGATCTGTCCTCGCTTACCCTCAGTGGCTGCGCTCTGACGTCCGAACAGCTGGCCGCTCTGCGCCTTGCGCCCGGACTGACCCACTTGCAGCTTGCCAATTGCAGTCTTTCCACGCTGGCGCCCTTGTCCGCTCTGACACAGCTTGCGGTGCTGGACTTGTCCGACAACTTCATCAGCGATTTAACGCCGCTTTCCGGCTGCACCGCCTTGCAGGAACTCAATTTGCAGAGCAATGGCGTTTCCGATGCGGCGCCGCTGGCGTCACTGACGGCGCTTCGGATTTTGAATCTATCGTCCAACGGCTTAAAAGACGTCAGCGCCCTGTCCGCCTGCACCAAGCTGGAGGAACTGTATCTGTCCGGTAACAAGCTGACAACGCTGGATTGCATCAGCTCCATGACCGTTTTGCGGATTTTGGAGGTCGCCAAAAACCAGCTCAAGAACATTGGCAGCGTTTCCATGCAGCTGGAACGGTTTGACGCATCGGAAAACGTGCTGGAAAGCATCGACGGTCTTGAGCAGGTCACCACGCTGCACTACATTAACATCAATTACAATGACGTCAAGGTGCTGCCCGACTTCTCCTCCGATTGCCAACTGCAACAGTTCTATGCCGCGCACAATTTCCTGGAGGACATCTCCGGGCTGTCCGATTTGCCGCAGCTGAACTATGTGGATATCGACTACAACAACGTTTCCTCGGTCGACAGTCTTCTGAGTTGTCCGATGATCGTGCAAATCAACGCATTCGGAACCAATGTAAAAGATATCTCGGCCTTTAAGGACACATCTGTCATTGTCAATTACAATCCCTCATAACCAAATAATTATGCTCCCCGTAAGACAGTTCTTATGGGGAGCATGATTTATGAAAGCGCTTCCAGCTTGGCGCGGATGGAGAGGGAGCGTGGTGTGGGAAGGGCATCGAATTGAATCAAATAGGCTGCATCGTCATGGGAAAGCACGGTGCCGGTGCCGAAAATTCCGTGCCGGATGCGCTGACCTGTCGGGAAATAGGTGCGGTCGGCCTCCTCTTGCAGGAATCTACTGTTCCAGCCAATATAGTCCTGCGCATCCCGGAGCAGGCTGTCCTGCGGCTTTGCCGTGCATTGCAGCAGTTGCGGGTCAATATCCAGCAGAAAGCGGGATGGGTAGCGCGGTGTACCGTCCAAATTCCAGCCGCTTGCGTCCGTCAGGTACAGTCCTTTTTGCGCGCGAGTCATCGCCACGAATGCAAGGCGGCGTTCTTCCTCCATGCCGGCAAGGGTGCGCGTCTTGCGGGAGGGGAACACGCCCTCATTCATCGCGCACAAAAACACATAGGGAAATTCCAAGCCCTTTGCCGTGTGAACGGTCATGAGCTTCACCTTGTCGCAATTGTCCGCGACATCGCTGTTTGTAAACAGCGCCACGTGCGCCAGATAGTGCTCGAGCGTACTCTCCTCGCCGCAGGTCGTTTCAAATTCATAGACGGATTGCTTCAACTCCGCCAAATTGTCCAGCCGCTCCTGACTGCCTTCGGTACGAAGCATGGCTTCATAGCCGCTCTCATGGACGATCGCGGTCAGCACCTCGGAAATTGGGCGCTCGGCATAGTTTGCGGAAAATTCCGCAATCAGCGACAAAAATTGCGCCGCTTTTGTTCCCTTAAAAATATCCTGCTCCACGGTCTGCTGCAACGCCTGATACAAGGAGCAGGAATTTTGCGCCGCGTAGTCCTGCAAAAACCGAATGCGCCGCTGTCCCAAATTCCGCTTGGGAACGTTCAAAATGCGTGAAAACGACAAATCGTCCTGATAGACAATCATACGCAGGTAAGACAGCACATCTTTGATTTCCGTCCGGCCAAAGAACTGGACGCCGCTGTAAATCGTGTAAGGCAGCTTTTCGCGCAGAAATACCTCCTCCACGGTGCGCGTGATATAGTGCGCGCGATACAAAACCGTGATGTCCCGATACGCAATGCCCTGCGTGTGCAATTCGGCAATCTGCGCGGCCATCCATGCGGCCTCGGCCTCCGCCGTTTCGGCATGGTGCCAGAGAACCGGCGCGCCGTCCGGCAAGGTGGGAAGCAGTTGTTTTTGGATGCGGTTCTTGTTTTTTCCGATCAGCGAATTGACCGCTGCAAGGATTTGCGGCGTGGAGCGATAATTTTGCATCATAAAAATCGTCTTTACCTGCGGAAAAACCTTGTCAAAATCCAGCAAATACCGTACATTTGCACCGCGCCAAGTATAAATGGTCTGATCCGGGTCGCCCACAATAAACAGATTCTTATGGTAGTCGCATAGTACCTCCATCAGCTTATATTGCAGCGGGTCGATATCCTGGAACTCATCGATCATGATGTATTCCAGCCGCTTTTGCCATTTTAATCGAATCTGGGCATCCTGTGCAAAAATATAGAGCGAAAATTGGATCAAATCATTATAATCCAGCCCAAAGCACTTTTTTTGCTGGTGCAGATATCCATAAAAGATGATGTCGTCCGGCTGGGTCGCCCTTTGATACTTTTCATACAGTGCGTCCGGGGACATTCGGATCATATCTAAGTAATAGTCCTGCTCCGTCTGCGTTTTGCGCATTTCAATCATATCTCTGGCCTTGCCGAAGGTCATGCTGCGTAGCGTCAGGCCGCGCTCGTCATAGATGATTTTCAGCATCGCATCAATATCCGCATTGTCCAGCACAAGAAAGCTCTTTGGATATTGCACCGCGTGGCTGTCCTCCTGCAAAATGCTCACGCAGAAGCCATGAAACGTATTGATGTACCCCGTGTCGTTGTCGCCGGTCAGGCGGTGGATCCGCTGGCGCATTTCGTTGGCGGATTTGTTTGTAAATGTGACGCACAAAATATTGCCCGGCAAAATTCCAATTTCATTGACCAGATAGGCAAAACGGCGCGCCAGCGCACGTGTTTTGCCGCTGCCGGCGCCGGCAATCACGCGGACAAAGCCTTCGGTGGTTGTAACGGCTTCGGTCTGCGCGGCATTGAGTCCTTGCAAAAGATTCTCCAAGAGAAGCCCTCCCCTGCTGTGGTATAGGTATATTGTAGCACAAATGTCCTAGTTTTTAAATCCCGAAAATTGTCGATTTTCGTACGAATTGCCGTTCACAATACGCGATCGCAGCCTGTATCCGGCAATCGCATTTCGCCGCCGGCAAATTTTTTCGGCCGAAGGAAAAAATACTTGACAAACAGGTAGGGTTGGTGTATGATATGCACGTGGTTAGTCGATGCTAACCACGTGTTTAGCCCATTTGGTTAGCATATGCTAATTGTGTGCAAAGAAGGTGAAAAAAATGATGCCGCTTACATTTGCAGAGGCCGGCACACAATATGTTGTGAAAAAGATCGGCGGGAAGCCGGAGGTTCGGCAGCACCTGGAAAACTTAGGCTTTGTGGTCGGTTCGGGCGTGTGCGTGATAAGCACACTTGCGGGAAACGTGATTGTAAAAGTGAAAGAATCCCGTGTTGCCATCAGCCGGGAAATGGCACAGAAAATTATGATTTAAGGAGAGAAACGATATGAAAACACTCAGACAGGTGAAAATCGGCGAAACCGTCAAGGTCGTAAAGCTCCACGGCGAAGGCGCAGTGAAACGCCGCATTATGGATATGGGCATTACGCGGGGCGTGGCGCTATCCGTTCGGAAAGTTGCCCCACTGGGCGACCCGGTGGAAGTGACGGTGCGCGGCTATGAATTGTCCATTCGCAAGGCGGACGCAGATATGATCGAGGTTGAATAGACTGCATACATCTTTCATTGCAATTTGTGGGGCTGCTTGCCCCTAAAAAAATGATTTTAAGTTAGCATACGCTAACAGGAAGGAGAGAAACAACATGAATTTGCGCATTGCGCTTGCGGGCAACCCCAACAGCGGCAAGACAACGCTGTTCAACGCCCTGACCGGCTCGAACCAGTTTGTGGGCAACTGGCCGGGCGTGACCGTGGAAAAAAAGGAGGGAAAGCTAAAGGGACACAGTGATGTGACGATCACGGATCTTCCCGGCATCTATTCCCTCTCGCCGTACACGCTGGAGGAAGTTGTTGCACGAAATTATTTGATTGGCACGCGGCCTGATGCGATTTTAAACATCATCGACGGCACCAATCTGGAACGAAACCTCTACCTTACCACCCAGCTGACGGAGTTGGGGATTCCGGTCGTGGTCGCCATCAACATGATGGACGTGGTTCGCAAAAACGGCGATATAATTCGCATCAAGGAGCTGTCCGATGCACTGGGCTGCACGGTGGTGGAAATTTCCGCACTCAAAGGCGAAGGCGTGAAGGCAGCAGCTGAAGCAGCCATCACGGCAGCACAGAGCGGGAAAACCGTGCCGATGCACACCTTTTCCGGCGCAGTAGAGCACGCCATTGCACACATTGAGGAAGCGGCCGTGCACAGTCTGCCAGAGGAGCAGCAGCGCTGGTATGCCATCAAAATTTTTGAACGGGATGACAAGGTGTGCAAGCAGCTGAACCTGCCGCAGGATATTGGGGCGCATATTGAGCAGGACATTCAGGCTGCGGAAAAAGAGCTGGATGATGACGCAGAGTCCATTATCACAAACGAGCGTTACATCTATGTTGGCAGTGTCATTCAGCAGTGCTACAAGAAGCGTGCGTCGGGCAAGTTATCCACATCGGACAAAATCGACAAAGTTGTCACCAATCGGTGGTTGGGTCTACCCATCTTTGCGGCGGTGATGTTCTTGGTGTACTACATTTCCATGGTAAGCGTGGGTGCATTTGCCACAGACTGGGCAAACGACGGTCTGTTCGGCGATGGCTGGCATCTGCTTGGCATCGGCACCGGCGCGTATGAAGAAGCCAGCGACACCTACACCGCCGCCATGCAGGCGGTAGAAGCGTTCCATCCAATTGACTTGGAAGCGGAAGACTTTGACGCGGCTGCTACGCTGAATGCGCTCCGCACCTTTACGCCCACCTCCGAGAGCGCGCCTGTCGCAGTCGAGGATGAGGAAACGCTGGCGGTCAGTACCATGACGGCTTACTACGATACCATTCCCGACGGTGCAGAGGAGGACACAACGGTTGCCCTCAGCTATGTAGACGCGGTGTCATATTTGGATGCGCACGGCTTTGATGCACCTGACCCCGCCGAGTATGGCGTCTGGGTGCCCGGTATTCCGGTTCTGGTCGGGAATCTGCTGGAAAAGGCGCACGCGGCCGATTGGCTCAGCGGTTTGATCCTGGACGGCATTGTGGCAGGCGTCGGCGCGGTGCTTGGGTTTGTACCGCAGATGCTGGTGCTGTT
This sequence comes from uncultured Clostridia bacterium, assembly GCA_945910975.1. Taxonomy (GTDB): domain Bacteria; phylum Bacillota; class Clostridia; order Oscillospirales; family Oscillospiraceae; genus JAKSPM01. The sequence continues at coordinate 9,041 of CAMDZY010000030.1, forward strand.
TTTGCTGCTGGCATTTTTGGAAGCCTGCGGCTATATGGCGCGCATCGCCTTTGTGTTGGACAGAGTGTTCCGCAGATTTGGTCTTTCCGGCAAATCGTTCATCCCCATGCTCATCGGAACCGGCTGCGGCGTGCCCGGTATTATGGCATCGCGTACCATCGAAAACGAACGCGACCGCCGCATGACAATTATGACCACGACCTTTATTCCCTGCGGCGCGAAAGTTCCGTTCATCTCCATGATTGCCGGCGCGCTGTTCGGCGGCAGCGCATGGGTTGCGACCTCGGCGTACTTTATTGGCATGGCGGCAATTATCGTGTCCGGCATCATGCTAAAAAAGGCAAAGCCGTTCACAGGCGAACCGGCGCCGTTTGTCATGGAACTGCCCGCCTACCACCTGCCTACCGTTCGCAACGTTCTGCGCAGTATGTGGGAGCGCGGTTGGAGCTTCATCAAAAAAGCCGGCACGATCATCCTGCTTTCCACGATTTTTGTCTGGTTTGCTACATACTTTGGCGTAGTAGGGGGCACCTTCCGTATGCTGTCGGAGGAAGAAATTGACCACTCCATTCTCGCCGCCATTGGCAGCGTCCTCGCCTGGATTTTCAAGCCCCTCGGCTGGGGCACCTGGCAGGCCAGCGTGGCATCCATTACGGGCTTGATTGCCAAAGAAAACATCGTCGGCACGCTTGGCATTCTCTACAGCGGCAGCGGCACGGTCTATCAAAATTTGGCTGCGGCATTCACCGGCATTACTGCCTATTCGTTTTTGACATTTAACCTGTTGTGTGCGCCCTGCTTTGCTGCCATCGGCGCAATCAAGCGCGAGATGAACAGCGCAAAGTGGACATGGTTTGCCATCGCCTATCAGTGCGGCTTTGCCTATGCCATTGCCCTGATGATCAACCAGTTTGGCAATGCATTTGCCGGAAATTTGAACGGAATCGGCCTGATTGCCGCAATTTTGCTGCTTGTATGGATGCTTTATATGCTGTTCCGACCGGATCGAAGCATCATCAAACATTCCTTGCGTAAGGCATAAAGGGGGGCACTATGCTACACTGGATCCATGTAAATCTTGGAAGCATCCTCATCGTTCTGCTTCTGCTCGCGGTGGTGGGAGGAATCGTAAGAAGTCTTATTTGCAGAAAAAAGCCGGGCAGATGCTCCTGTAACTGTGCAAACTGTGCCATGCACGGTACCTGCCACACTGCAAAGCAATCGTAAGCCATAGCAAAGCACCGGCACAGCCCATAACGGGTTGCGCCGGTGTTTCGATTTATTTTGCGGTGCTTTGTGCGAAGTTCATCAAAATCTGTGCGACCTGCGCGCGGGTGGCATTTCCCTTGGGGTTGAGGTAGACGGTATCTGCTTCTTTGGTTCCGGAGATGAAGCCGTTGCCGACTGCCCATGAAACACTTTTTTTGGCATAAGGGGAAACGGCATCTGCATCCGGAAACGCGGTCAAGTCGGCTTCTGCGGTCAAATCCAAGTGGATGGAAGCCGCGTAGCGGTAGAGGAATGCCGCGACCTGTTCGCGTGTTACATTCCCTGTCGGGTTAAAATGCGTTGCGTCCATTCCGGCCACGATGCTGTTTTGGGCTGCCCATGTGACGGCCTTGGCATAGTAGGTTGTTGCTTTCACATCCACAAAGGGATTCTCTGCGTCAACAATCTCCTGTCCGGCCAGACGCCACAGAACCGCCACAAACATGGCGCGGGTCGTTTTACCGTTGGGATTGAAATGCGTATCGTCAATGCCGGAAAAAATGTTGTGGGTAATTGCAAAATCGATCGCATTGTGATACCACGCGCTGCGATTGACATCCACAAATTTTGCAGACGGACAAGGCAGCTTTGCCGTTTCGCCAATCTCTGTTTTGCCACAGCGATTGCAGGTATGCGTTTGCTCCCCTGCTTCATTCTCGGTTGCTTCCTTGGTGATGACCCATTCGCCCCAGTCGTGCCCCAAGGCTTCCACCTTGCGGCTTTCTGTTTTACCGCAGACAGCGCAGGTATGATTTTCTTCTCCCGCTTCTTCGCAGGTGGGGTCTTTGCTGCGGTTCCATTCGCCCCAAGTGTGGGCGATCGTGTCGATGTAGGTATCCACATAGGTATCCCCGCAGCGCGTGCAGGTGTGGGTGGTATAACCTTTTTCCGTGCAGGTGGGTTCGGTTACAGCCGCTTGATAGTCGTGTCCCAATGCCGGAATCGGCTCGGTTTTTTCCGCGCCGCAGACGGTGCAGTGCCGCTGCAATTCGCCGGGCGTTATGCAATCCGGCTCCAACGTTCTGGTGCCTGCATCCCAAGTGTGGGGCAGCTTGGCGATCGGTGTCGTGGCAAGCGTTTCGCCGCAGATGTCGCAAATCGTCGCGGTGGAGCCTTCCTGCGAGCAGGTTGGATCCACTGTAACGGTGTGCGTGCGGCCATGCTTGCAGGTCACAGTGACATCACAGACGCCGGCAAGGTACGCGTCTTGGAAATAGGTGCTGGAGCTGTAATAAATGCCGCACCAGATGCCGGAATCGGTCATCTGCCAGTCATGCGACCAGGTGTAATAGCCGCTGTCCTCCGCCTGGAAGTTCGGCGAATTGCGGTCATAGCGCAGCGTTACGCCACCTGTGCGGTCAATTTGGTAAAGCTCCGCGCAGTCGGTACTGACCATATAGCGCCACATCCGGAAGCCACCTTGCGCTTCGGCGTAGGGCGTCCCGCCGGTATACGAAAAGCTGCCGGTGTAATCTACGACCTGATATGTAACGGTAATATCCTGTAATACGTTATTTCTGTCGGTAATATGATCCGGCAGCTCGCTTGCATTCACTTTGTTGTGCCAGCAGCTGTTTTCCTGATCCAGTGTCCAGCTCCCTGCAACCGCAGCTTGGATGGTTTTACCGGATTCCGTCTGCACCGCCACCTTCTTGGGCAAGATGGCAGCAATTGTTTGCAGCATTTCCGGGCTGCTGTTTCTCTCGGTCAGCAGCAGGTTTTTCCAGCCGTTGGGCGATGCGCCGGTCACATAGGTATCGGCATAGTCGCGCACATCGAAAAAGTTGACCGTGTAGACAATTTTTGCATCCTTGCCGGTGGCAGTTTCGGTTAAGCCGGTGATTTCCACCTGATAGCGGTCGCCATCGGCATAGGTGTTGCCGCCGCAGTCCGGCTGCACAAAGCCGATGTTGGAGGTGCCGGTCAATTTGCCATTGGCACGGGTGCAATCATAGCTGTCGCCGGTGCCAAGATTGGTGACACGAACCGTCAAATTGTTGCTGTTTGTGCATCGGACAACCGCCGTGTTCAGCTCGACCGACCATGCAGCGGAGCGGACGGAAAGCTCATTCATGAGCATATAGCCGGGCGCAGGGTAGGCGGCAAAGGCGTTGTTGCCCCAAGAATTGTCGTAGCCTGTGATTTTGCCGATGGCAATAGAGCCGCAATAGCCATAGTCCACGCCGGTATAAGAACTGTAAAGAATCGCATTGCGGTGTCCCAGTGTATCCCACTGCCCGGTGCGCAGGTCGTAGCCTTCGTTGAGCCAACCGCTGATGGCGCCTCTCGGCGTGTAGCCCATCGCGAGAATGTTATGGCTTGCAGCGGCACCCTCGTCCCAAAGCGCTTGCTCCATGTCGGCCGGCTTGCTGTTGGGGGAAATGCTGTGGTTAAATTCCCAGTTGCGCACCAGTGCGCCCTTTTGCAAGCTGTCCTGATTTTTGGATGGAGAAGTAAACGGTCGGACGCCCACAAGCCAGCGGTAAAAATCCGTCATACCGTTCATCACGGCCTGCGTATCGTCTGCCAGCACGCCGGCAGCGTAGGGCGCGGAGAGCGAAGGCTGCACGGAATAATAGGTGGTTCGGTCATTGTTGACATAGCCTACTCCGGCGTTGCGGGCAGCAGCGTAACGTGAACCGATTTCCTCTTTGGTGCGGCTTGCAAACGGCTCCATCGTGTTGCCGTCCAAGACGATCTTGGCGTCTGCGGCAAAAACGGTTGGCAGACAGTTCAGCAGCATCGCCAATGCCAAAATAAGTGGTAATATTCGCCTTTTCATGGAATCCATCTCCTTTTGCTTCATTATACGCCTTCTTCACGGAACGTGTCAAGGAAAAGCATGAGGAAATGTTTCACAATGTGCTTGCATTTTAGAGCAAAGTGCGGTAGAATAGGAACGCAATTTAATAATGGGAGAAGAAGTTATTTTGT
>CAMDZY010000031.1 GCA_945910975.1 uncultured Clostridia bacterium
AATTGGTTTGACTTATATTTACGGTATTGGCAGAAAGAGCGCACAGGACATCCTGGCAATGGCAAATGTTGACCCGGATACCCGCGTCAAGGACTTGACCGAGGATCAGGAATCCGCCCTGCGTGAAGTTATCGATAAACACTACACCATTGAGGGTGATCTCCGCCGTGAGGTTGCTCTGAATATCAAGCGTCTGACGGAAATCGGCTGCTATCGCGGCCTGCGCCACAGACGTGGTCTGCCGGTTCGCGGTCAGCGCACCAAGACCAACGCAAGAACGCGCAAGGGTCCGAAGAAGACCATTGCCAACAAGAAGAAGTAAGGAGGGGTATTGAATGGCTAAGGCTAATGCAAAAAAAGTTATCAAGCGCCGTCGTGAGCGCAAGAACATTGAAAAGGGCGCCGCTCATATCCGCTCCTCTTTCAATAACACCATGGTCACCATCACCGACCTCAACGGCAACGCCCTGTCTTGGGCATCGTCCGGTGGTCTGGGCTTCCGTGGCTCCAGAAAGTCTACTCCGTACGCCGCACAGATGTGTGCGGAAACCGCTGCCAAGGCTGCCATCGAAAACTGCAACCTGAAGACAGTGGAAGTTTACGTGAAGGGCCCCGGCCAGGGTCGTGAAGCTGCCATCCGTGCGTTGCAATCCGCCGGTCTGGAAGTTGTTATGATCAAGGACGTCACTCCCATTCCCCACAATGGCTGCCGTCCTCCCAAACGCCGTCGCGTATAATTGACAAGGAGGAAATATTAAGTTATGGCAAAGAATACACAGCCTGTTCTCAAGCGCTGCAGAACTCTGGGCGTATCTCCCGCAGCGATGGGTTATTCTAAGACTTCCAACAAGAACCCCGGTGGTCAGAGACGCGCAAAGAAATCCGAATATGCTATGCAGTTGACCGAAAAGCAGAAGGTCAAGTTCGTCTACGGCATCCTGGAAAAGCAGTTCCGGGCATACTATGACAAGGCTTCCCGTGCCGAAGGCAATACCGGCGAAGTCCTGCTCAGCCTGATCGAACGCCGTCTGGACAACGTGGTCTACCGTCTTGGCTTTGCTGCCACCCGCCGCGAGGCTCGTCAGCTGGTCAACCACGGCCACTACACCGTCAACGGCAAGCGCGTCAACATTCCTTCCTACAGCGTGAAGGTCGGCGACGTGGTTGCAGTGTGCGAAAAGAGCTGCTCCAACAACCGCTTCAAGAAGCTGAAAGAGGACGACGCTTTCGTGGCCGCTCCCAAGTGGCTCGACCGCGATAAGAACACCCTTCAGGGCAAGGTGATTGCCCTCCCCGCAAAAGAAGATATCGACTTCGAGATCGCAGAACACCTGATCGTCGAGTTGTACTCCAAGTAATCACGCCGTCTCGCTATTTGATAAGCTGACACAAGCCACGGAACACATATTCCGTAGAATTACAAGGAGGGTAACTATTATAATGGTAGAAATTGAAAAGCCGCGCATTGAATGTATCGACTCTCCCGAGGATCCGTCCTACAGCAAATTTGTTGTAGAACCGTTGGAAAGAGGCTACGGTATTACCCTAGGCAACTCTCTGCGTCGTATTCTCCTGTCCTCTCTGCCCGGTACGGCTGCAACTTCCATCAAGATTGCAGGTGTCCAGCATGAGTTCTCCACGATTCCCGGCGTCAAAGAAGACGTCACAGAAATCGTGCTGAACGTCAAACGGATCATTGCCCGCCTGCATTGCAGCGGAACAAAAACCGTATATATTGACGCGACAGGCGAAGGCGTTGTCACGGCCGGCGATATCAAGGCGGACGCGGATGTGGAAATCCTCAATCCGGAGCTTCCCATCTGCACGCTTGGCCCCGATGCCACGTTTAACATGGAAATCACCATGGATCATGGCAGAGGCTATTCGCCGTCTGACCGGAACAAAACTCCGGATATGCCCATTGGCACCATTGCTGTGGACTCTATTTATACGCCGGTCTACAAGGTTAACTACACGGTGGAAAACACCCGTGTCGGCAACATGACCGACTACGACAAGCTGACCTTGGAGGTTTGGACGGATTCCACGATCACCGCAAAGGATGCGGTTTCTCTGGGCGCTAAAATTCTCACCGAGCATCTGGTGCTGTTCACTGATTTGTCTGAAAGTGCCGCAACCCAGTCGATCGTGCGGGAAAAGAGCGAATCCCCCGAAAACAAGGCTTTGCAGCTGACGATCGAAGAACTCGATTTCTCTGTCCGGAGCTTTAACTGCCTCAAGCGTGCGAACATCAACAATGTCCAGGATCTGATTTCCAGAACCCCGGAAGACATGATGAAGGTACGCAATATGGGCAAGAAGTCGCTGGATGAGGTGCAGAACAAGCTGGCCATGATGGGTCTGTCCCTGGCCAGTGAAGATTCCGGCTCCAATAATGTTTAAACGCAATCACCTTTCACGAAGGAGGTAAACTGATATGTTTGGTACTCGCAAGCTCGGCAGAACAACTGACCAGCGCAAGGCAATGCTGCGTCAGCAGGCCACTGCACTGCTGGAAAACGGCAGACTGGAAACTACGTTCTACAGAGCAAAGGAAGTCCAGCCCGTTGTCGAAAAGATGATTTCTCTGGGCAAAAAGGGCAACTTGGCAGCCTATCGCCGCGCACTGTCTTTCATCACCAAGAGAGATGTTGCCGTCAAGCTGTTCAAGGAAGTTGCTCCGAAGTACGCCGACCGTAACGGCGGCTACACCAGAGTCACCCGTCTTGGGCCCCGCCGCGGCGATGCAGCCGAAATGGCAGTCATCGAGCTGGTCTAATATGAGATAAAATGCAAACCCCCTGAGCGCCCAGCTCAGGGGGTTTTGTCAATGCTTTTGCGCCATGCTGCAATTCGGGCAATGCGGCGCACATTACCGGCTGCGATTAGTCGGGCAGAGGGTCGAGGGACAGCTTCGTGCAGTCCGCATCTGCATACGCCTTGTATTCTTCTTCGGAAATCTCATAGGAATCTCTGTTTGGATCGCTCAAGATATCGAATTTCGGCTTGTCGCCAGTTCTTTCACTATAATAATATGCGATTGTTTCCGCGCTGCTTGCCATTGCATATCCGCTAGCCGAGTAGGACTCCGAAAGGTCAAACAGGTTGACCAGTTTCGTGCCCTGCAATTGCACATAAAGCCAGTTTGCACCGCCCATTGTCGGACCAAGGGTGTTTGCGCAAATTGCATTATATTTTTCCGAATAATTCAGACTGCCGTAACAATAGAAATCGCCCACAGGGGTGACTTCCTTTGCCTTTGCGTCATAGGTATATAGCTTTGCAAAATAATACCCGTTAAAGGTTGGTACAGACAGACAAAGCTCTGGGCTTCCGTCGTTGTTCAGGTCCTGAATACAGTATCCTGTCGGATCTCCAAAATCTACATCTCCGGATTCCCAACTTGTAAGATAAGTCCCGTTTGCAAGAAATTCCTCGTAGATCGCATTGATATCCTCGGCAGCGGCAGCTGTGAAATCCGTACCGTAATACTCGGAAAGCTCAAACGTTTCCAGATTCAGCAGACACGGATAGGAATCACCTTCTACCAAGGAATAGCGTTTTCCTATCATACAGAGTTGACCTTCATCACTGATGAACGGCTGCGCTGCATCAATGTTTGAATCCGCACCTGTTTTGTCGAGCTGCTTCAAAAAGAAATCATCGGCGCCGTTTGCATCATAGTATGTACCCATTGCATAGTCAAGATATGCAGACACCAGCGCCTGCTTGACTTTTTCCCGATAATCCGCTTCCGAGATCCCATAGGCCGACAAAAGCTCCTCTTTGGTCATGATGCACTTTCCGGAAACAGAGATATTGTAGATATCCCATTTGCCGGCTCCGTTTTCCGCCGGTAGATCCCAATGAATCATAAGCGATAGCACATCTTCATTGACCGCCCATTCATAGGAAATATTATCGTAGAACCAAAATCCATTTTCTTCGAATCCGTCAATTTCGTCCTGAATTGTGGGGTACATTTCGTCATAAATCTGCGTGTTGAGGTCGTCAATTTCGCTGCTGTCAATATTGATTTTCGGAATTGCAAATGTGTGTGGGAAATCTGGCGTAGAAGTGTCCTCGTAGGAAAACGCGTCCTCAACCAGTGTATCCGGGTCGTTCTTAAGGCTTTCCTCATTCTCGGCGGCAATGGCGTCCTCTAAATACTTGACCAAATCTTCAAATTCATAGCTTCCATCGCTGTCATTATCTCCGGAGCCAAAGAGAAAAATAGGATCATCAGGGGTGACCACCCAAGGCAGTTTGTTGAATTCTTCTTCCGTAATTTCTTCATCATTCAGCGTATAGGTAATCGTTCGTGGGGCGGTGTCCCAGCTATCAGCGGTTAAATCCACGTTTTCTGTTTTGATTGCACGCTTTGAAATTCCAGATTTTCCGGGGAATTCATAAAGGCTATATTCATAGTGCATTATGGATGTTTCTCCGTATGACCGTGTTATCAGCAGGTAAGGCACATCATCCAAGGAAATGTAAAATAACTTTGAGGTATTCCCACCACCTGCCAAATAACCAAATTCTCCGGATTGCTCGCATTTGGCTGCTCCGTTGATAATATCATAGACCTCAAACGTGACGGCGTAATCCTGCACGTAACGCAAGAGCAGTTCATCGCTTCCGTCGCTATTGATGTCGCAGAGCTTGCCGCGGTGTTCGGTTTTGCTCCAAGTGTCTTCCGGATATCCGGTTGATTCGATTTTCTCGCGCACTACCGCCAAATACAGCGACATTGCGTCGGCCTTGCTGAGTGCCGGCGTTTCTCCGTTCTCGGCGGCAATGGCGGCCTTTATCTCATCACTCAAATCTGCAAACTCGTAGCTCCCGTCGGTAATCTGACCATTTTCGTCCTCGTATGCACGCCCGGCGGCAAACAGAGGGGGTGCGTCTTTGATTACCCAATCAATTGCGTTAAACTCCGCCTCGGGAATGTCTTTTCCGTCCAGGGTAAAGGTTTTTGTGGATGTATCGTGTTGCGTGTCATAAGCGTCGACGAGGCCGGCTTGATGCATACACTGCAATTCGTCCCCGACCAGTGCGTATAGGCTCCACAGGGGCTTTTGCGTGAAAGAATCGCCACCGCCGCCTTTTTGATCGAAAAGAACAATTGCGGGTTGTTCCCCATAGGTGACAACATACAAGTGCGCATGAATGCCCGGGCCGGCATTTACGCCGAAGGAACCGGATAACGTGCGGACTGCCGAATTGTTGACGTAGTCCCAAATCTCGAACAGGCTTTCATCTGTCCCATATCGGAGGAGCATTTCATCCTCACCGTCCTCGTCCCAGTCGCAGAGCTTGCCACGGAATTCCTGCTGGTTATTTGCCTCCGCATAACCGGAAGATTCCATGATACCGGTCAGGATCTCCAGATATTCCGGCAGGGGAGAGTGCGGCTCGGTCGGCGCTTCGGTTTCAGTTGGAACCGTGGATTCGTCACGTGCGCGTGTCGGGCGAATTTTTTCGGCAGTTTTCTCCTCGTTGCTACAGCCGGAGAGCAGCATACTCAGCGCCATGGCGGCGACCAAAAGAATGCAAAGCCGGCCTTGTTTTGTTTTCATGCGAACACCATACCTTTCCGCTGCGATAAAGGTGCCTATCGCAGCCACTAAATTTTGCTTCCGCTCCGGTGTTTGCCACAGCACCGCACCGGAGCGGTCATATCCGCTTTTAGTATAGCACATCTTGCCAGAATTTTCATCAATTTTTTACTAATAAAATGCCATTTTTCTAATTTTTCTGTCATTATGCAATATGGCGTTTCGCAAGAGATTAAAAAATGCAGACCGCTCCCATGCACCCGCCAAGCGGAATGGACGCTTAGCGGGTGCATTTGCGGTCTGCAAAGTAGGTTGAACGCAGTTTGCGCGATGCGATTATGTAATTACAGCTTTTCCAGCAGTGCCTGCTTTTCCGCTTCTGGGCAGAATGCGCCGCGGATGGCGTTGGCATCCATCGCGCGGAAATCGTCGTCCGTGAAATCGAACGCTGACGCGATGGTTTCATGCTCGTGACGCAAGGTGGTGTTCGAGCAGGTCATGTTGTCGGTGTTGACGGTAACCGCGATGCCACGGTCAAAGAACGGCTTGATGGGGTGGCTTTGCAGGCTGGGCACCGCTTTCGTTTGTAGATTGCTGACCACACAGGCCTCCACCGTGATGTGGTTGCGACGCAGCATGTCCATGCATTCCTCATTTTTGATCGCACCGCAGCCGTGACCAACGCGCTGCGCGCCCAGCTCAATGGCACGCTTTACGTTTTCCCAGCTGCCGCATTCACCGGCGTGGATGGTGTAAGGAATGTTGCACGTCGCCATGTCATGGAACAGCGGGGCATAATCATCCATCGGACGGCTGCCCTCTGCACCGGCCAGATCGACGCCGACCACGCCGTTGCCGTAGAAATCCTTTGCCAAATCAAACGTTGCGCGGTTTTCACTTCCGCCGATCATGGCGCACAGCAAAATACCGGCGCGGATGGTCGGATAATCGCGCTGCGCCTGTGCCGCGCCGCGCAGCACGCTTTTCAGCACCTCCTGCTGGGTCAAGCCCTTGCGGGTGTGTAGCTGCGGCGCAAAGCGAATTTCCGTATAAATTAGACCTTGCCCGGCCAAGCGCTGTAACAACTCATAGGTGGCCAACTCCAGGCCGTATTCAGTCTGCAAAACCTGTCCGGGCACCTCAAATTTTTGCAGATATTCCACAAGACTGGTGCATTCCGGCTCAACACGCAGATTGTGCTGTAATTCCTCACGGGACATGGTGATGCCCTCGCGCTGCAACAGCCGGGCAACCACATCCTCCGACAACGACCCATCCAAATGCAGATGCAGATCAACTTTTCCGTGATACATAGAGTAACTCCCTCCGTTGCTTTGCGGCGCGAAGCCGCAGTATTTTGTGATTTCCCGGCGTGGGTTGGACGCCGGGAAAATTTGGTGACACGGATGATACGTTATACTTCATCAACGATGCGAATGTGCACTTCGTCAAGCTGCTTTTGCTCCACGGCGCACGGCGCGCCCATCATGATGTCCTGTGCATTTTTGTTCATCGGGAACGGAATGATTTCACGAATGGAATCCTCACCGGCCAACAGCATGACCATGCGGTCGACGCCCGGCGCGATGCCGGCATGGGGCGGCGCACCGTAGCAGAATGCATTGTACATGGCCGGGAACTTGCTCTTAACGTCCGCTTCGCCCAGGCGAACCATCTCGAATGCCTTGATCATGATTTCCGGGTCGTGGTTTCGCACTGCGCCGGAGGACAGCTCAACGCCGTTGCAGACCAAGTCATATTGGAACGCCGTGATGGACAGCGGGTCGACCTCGCCGCGTTCGGCTTTTTCCAGAATTTCCAGACCGCCGTTGGGCATGGAGAACGGGTTGTGGCAGAATTCCAATTCGCCGGATTCCTCGCCGATTTCATACATCGGGAAGTCCACGATCCAGCAGAATTCATAGCGCTCGGCATCCATATGGCCGGGAACCGCAGCACCCAGCAGCTTGCGCATGACGCCGCCGGTCTTTTGTGCCGCCAGTTTTTTGCCTGCGGTGACGCCGACAAAGCAGCCGGGCGTCAGATGCAGCGCTTCGATCACGGCATCTTTACGGTCTTGCAGGAATTTGGAGATGCCGCCGACCAATTCGCCCTTTTCGTCCAGACGGAACCACATCGGCTTGCTGCCGGCCTGTACCTCTACCTCGGCGCACAGCTTGTCAATTGCCTTGCGCGCCATGGCGCAGTCGGATACAACGATAGCCTTGACGGTATTGCCTGCGGCAAAGGGGGCAAAATCGATGCCGGAAACCAGCTCGGTCATGTCGGTCAGTTCCAGATCGATGCGCAGATCGGGCTTGTCGGAGCCATAGCGATCCATCGCATCCAAATAGGCGATGCGGCGGAACGGCGGCTTGGACGCCACGTGGTACTTGCCGTATTCGGCGAAAATCGGGGGCAAAACATCCTCTAAAATTGCAAACACGTCGTCCTGTCCGGCAAATGCCATCTCCATATCCAGCTGATAGAATTCGCCGGGGGAGCGGTCGCCGCGGGCGTCCTCATCGCGGAAGCAGGGGGCGATCTGGAAATAGCGGTCAAAACCGGCCGTCATCAGCAGCTGCTTGAACTGCTGCGGCGCCTGCGGCAGGGCATAGAACTTGCCGGGGTGCTTTCTGGCGGGAACCAGGTAGTCGCGCGCGCCCTCCGGGGAGGATGCGGTCAAAATCGGCGTGGTGATCTCCAAGAATCCGTGGTCTGTCATGGCCTTGCGCAGTGCGGCAACCACGTTACAGCGCAGAACGATATTCTGCTTGACCGCCGGATTGCGCAGATCCAAATAGCGGTATTTCAAACGCGCCGTTTCGTCCGCCTCACGCGAGCGGTTGATCTCAAACGGCAGCTCGTTATAGCGGCAGCGACCCAGCACTTCAATTTTTTCCGGCACGACCTCGATGTCGCCGGTGGCCTGCTTGGGATTCTTTGATGCGCGTTCGCGCACTACGCCTTCGACAGAGATGGTGGATTCCTTGTTCAGCGGCTTGATGCAATTCATCATTTCTTCGCTTTCCACCACGATCTGCGTGGTGCCGTAGAAGTCGCGCAGCACGACAAATGCAAAGTTATTGCCTACCGTGCGGACATTTTCCATCCAGCCGACCAGTTTTACGTGCTCGCCGACGTTGCACAGCTTCAATTCATTACAGGTATGGGTGCGGGATTGAAACATAATATTTCCTCTCTTTCTAATTACTCTTTTATGACACTGCCCTCGTTGCGCGCGGCAACGCCGGCAGAAATAACGGCGATCGCTTCTTCCGGCGACAGCGTCTGCTGTTGGCCGGTTGCCAATTCCTTGACCGTGACGGTTCCGGCGGCGATTTCATCTTCGCCCAGGAAAATCACATAGGGAATTGCCAGCTTGTCTGCGTATTGGATTTTGGCCTTGAATTTTTTCTGCTCATTATACAGCAGCACGCGCAGTCCCGCCTCGCGCAGCCGAGTTGCCAGCGTGATGGGCTGCGTCAAATCCGAACACATCGGCAGCAGCATCACATCGGCGGGCGCCGTGGGCAGGTCGGGGTTGAGCATATTTTGCTCGCCCAGCACATAGAACAGCCGGGTCAGGCCGATGGAAATGCCCACACCGGGCAATTGACGGTCGGTATAATACTCCGCCAGATTGTCATACCGCCCACCCGAGCAGACCGAGCCAATTTCCGGATGGTCGAGCAAGGTGGTTTCGTAGACCGTGCCGGTGTAGTAGTCCAGTCCGCGTGCAATGGTCAAATCCACCGCAAAATTTTCCTCCGGCACGCCGAATGCGCCCAGATATTTCACAACGGCGGTCAATTCGTCCAGACCGGTGTCGAACATTTCGTTGCGGCCGCGATAGCGCTCGAGCGCGTCCAGCACCGCCTGATTGCTGCCGCTGATGGCCAAAAATTGCAGAATTTCGTCCGTCTGCGCCGCCGGGACCGCAAAATCCTCCTGCAAAATCGTGCGAACCTTCTCCGCGCCGATTTTTTCCAGCTTGTCCACCGTGCGCATAATGTCGCCGGACTGTTCCGAAAGCCCGAGCATCGCGTAAAAGCCGTTGAGGATCTTGCGGTTGTTCACACGGATGCGGAAGCGTGTAAGCCCCAGCGTGCGGAACGTTTTATAAATAATAGAGGGGATTTCCGCCTCATTGATGATATCGAGCTTGCCGTCGCCGATGATGTCGATGTCCGCCTGATAAAATTCCCGGAACCGGCCGCGCTGAGCGCGTTCGCCGCGATAGACCTTGCCGATTTGATAGCGCCGGAAGGGGAAAGACAGCTCCCCTGCGTGCAGCGCGACATATTTTGCCAGCGGAACCGTCAGGTCAAAGCGCAGCGCCAAATCGCTGTCGCCCTTTTGAAAGCGGTAGATTTGTTTTTCTGTTTCGCCGCCGCCCTTGGCCAGCAGCACATCGGCGGCTTCGATTGCGGGCGTATCCAGCGGCGTGAAGCCGTACAGGGAATACGTCTGCCGCAGCGCCTGCATCATGCGCTCCATCTGCATTTGCGGTGCCGGCAGCAGCTCCATGAACCCGGAGAGGGTACGCGGTTTTAATTTTGCCATAATTTTGATTCCTTTCCACAAATATGGGGTAAAAAAGCAAACTCTCGCCCCTGAAAAAATCATGGGACGAGAGTAAAAACTTCGTGGTGCCACCCATTTTCGGTCAAGCTATGACCCTCAAATTCTCTTTGGTCGGTGAGAAACCGGCGCTCTCGCGCCCGCTCGGCAGCTGTCCTTCCCGGCCGCGCCAATAGGAGCTTGCAGCAAACGCTCCCTCTCTGCAAATGGCGGTGACCGCTACTGTTTCTGCGTCGTCGCGGAAAAAATCAAATGGAACGCTTATGCCGCACCATTTCGCGCCAATCCAGATCGCCGCGCTGCAAGCCGAGAATCAGCATCTCCGCCGAGGCGAGGTTGGTAGCGACCGGGACATTGTGCTTGTCACATTGGCACAGCGTTTCGATTACTTGTTGTTCGGCATAATTCAGACGGTTGTCGGGATCCGGGAACATGAAAACCAGGTCGATCTCGTCATAGGCGATGCGGGCATCCACCTGCTGGTGGCCGCCTTGATTGTGCGCCAGGAAGAGGGTGATCGGCAGTCCTGTGGCCTCGGCGACCAGACGACCGGTGGTGGCAGTCGCATAGATGTTGTGACGTGCCAGAATGCTTTTATACGCGGTGCAGAATTGCACCATGAGTTCCTTTTTCTTGTCGTGTGCCAACAATGCGATGTTCATATACCCACTCCTTTTTATCTATGCAATTTCATCAAAGGCGTCCGCTTGCCGGCAAGCCGACTTGCAATATTGCGGCAGGCCAAAGCTGCGCCTTTTTTGGTTTTGGATAGCAGTGCCGTGTTTTCTGCGGCAGCTAAAATGACATTGGGATCCTCCGGCACGATACCGATCAGCGGCAGACCCACGTCGTCCATCATATCATCCACGGTCAGGTGCATCCGGGAGAACATCCTCCCGTCCACACGGTTCACGGCCAGCCGAAGCTCCGTAATGTGTTGCAACGCCAGCAGATCCACCACGCGCGAAACATCCCGCAGCGAAGCCGGATCCGGCGTAGATACCACCAGAACTTGGTCGGCGAATTTGGTCGCCAGCTGAAAGCCCATCCCCAGCCCGGCCGGTGCATCGATCAAGCACCAGTCATATTCCTGCCGCACCTTCCACAGCATATGGCCGAAGGCGGAGAGCGAAATATGCTCCGGATTTTCCCGAATGGGGGCGGTGAGCAGGCTGAGATTGGGAAAAGCAGGATGCTTTGCGGCGTGGGAAAGCGGATAAACACCGTGATAAACATCGGTAAAGGACAAAATCGGCAGCTCTGCCATTCCCAACGCGATATCCAGATTGCGCAGTCCAATGTCGGCATCGATGCACAGCACGCGCTGCCCAAGCTCTGCCAGGGCGCACGCCACACCGGCGCAAAGCGTTGTTTTCCCGGTACCGCCTTTGCCGGAGCTGATCGCCACTACCTGAGCCACACCGAAACCTCCCATTTGACCGTTCGCGAAGTTGAATATCTATAATACCCATCTTATTATACAGTGTACAATATTTTCTGCATAATTTCAATCATTTTTTTGTGATTTCTACCATATTTTTTTCTTGACAAGCGAAAAGGAATGTGCTATAATCAAATCAGAAATGAGAATCGTTATTGTTTTGGAGCGTGTTATGGAAAAGACAAGAAAACACAGCCGCAAACGCGACGCAATTCTTGCCTGTTTGCAGCACACGATTACCCATCCCACCGCCGAATGGATCTACAGCCGGTTAAAGCCGGACATCCCCGACTTGTCGCTTGCTACGGTGTACCGCAATCTTGCCATGTTCCGGCAGGAGGGTGTCATCCGTTCGCTCGGCACGGTAGACGGGCAGGAGCGGTTCGATTTCAACACATCGCCGCACGCGCACTTCATTTGCCGCAGCTGCCACCGCATTTTTGACATCCCGCAGCCTCTGCTTTCCGAGGAAATGCTGCAAAATGCGTGCATCGGGCAAATCGATTCCTGCGACGTTTCCATCACCGGCGTATGTAATAATTGTAATCCACACTCTTGAAGTGTATTATTTAAATTGGAGGATTTTACCTATGAAGAAATTTGTATGCACCGTTTGCGGTTATATCTACGAAGGCGAAGCAGCTCCGGCCGAATGCCCCGTTTGCCATGCCACCACATTTAAAGAAGTCGAAGGCGAACTGACGCTGGCTGCCGAGCACGAATTTGGCGTTTACGAAACCACCGTCGCCAACAACGACAAGATCTCCGCAGAGGACAAGGCATATATCCTTGACCAGCTGAAGGCCAACTTCAACGGCGAATGCAGCGAAGTGGGTATGTACCTGTGCATGGCTCGCGTGGCCGCCCGCGAAGGCTATCCGGAAGTCGCCCTGTATTGGGAAAAGGCCGCCTATGAAGAAGCCGAACACGCTGCCAAGTTTGCCGAAATGCTCGGCTCCACGCTCGAACCCAGCATGACCGCTTCCACCAAGAAGAACCTCGCATGGCGTGTTGACTGCGAATTTGGCGCCACCCAGGGCAAGTTCGACCTCGCCGCCTGCGCCAAGAAGAACGGCCTGGATGCCATCCATGACACCGTCCACGAAATGGCCAAAGACGAAGCCCGCCACGGCAGAGCACTCAAGGGCCTGCTGGAGCGTTACTTCGGCTGATTCGGAGGCGAATACCATGAAGTATGTTTGCAATGTCTGCGGCTGGGTCTACGACGAGGAAGAGACCGGCGTGAAGTGGGAGGACCTTCCCGAGGATTTCGCCTGCGAGCTTTGCGGCGTGGGCAAAGATGATTTCAGCATGGAGGAATAAGTCATGAAGATTCGCATCAATAAGGATGTTGTGGAGTTTACCCCCGAGCACGCCGCCGAGGCTGCGGAGCTGGAAGCTCTTTGGATCAAGATGGGCAACTGCATCGGCGCAACCAAGTCCTTGCAGCCGATGGGCGTCTATATTCCATCCGAGAACAAGACCGCAGTCTTTCACATCGAGGGTCTGAGCCTTGCGGAGAAGAACGAGATCCCCGTCATCCGCGCGC
>CAMDZY010000032.1 GCA_945910975.1 uncultured Clostridia bacterium
CGCAATTGCCGAATCGCTGCACATCTCCGTGCAGCAGGCCATGCAACTGCACCTGAATATACTGATCTACACAATTGGAATCGGCACGATTTTCTCCGTGACGACCCCCGGTATTTCGGCAGATGAAATTTACACGCAGCAGCAGAGTGCCTATGAAGTATTTTTGCACGCTGCGGAAAGGGGCATTTTATGAAAACCGGAATCATTCTTTATCAGTCCAAATACGGCGCAACCAAGCAATATGCCATGTGGTTGCAGACCATCACAGGCTTTGACTGCGTGCAAACGCAAAATTCATCTTTACAAGATGTATTGCCATACCGTTCCATCATACTGTGTGGCGGCGTTTATGCCTCCGGCATTGCCGGATTGTCATTTTTTAAAAAGAATATCGACCAATTACAGGACAAAAAGCTGGCCGTTCTGTGCGTTGGCGCTTCGCCCTATGATGTGAACGCACTTGCGCAGCTCAGGGCACACAATCTGACCGGCCGTTTGGAGAAAATTCCGCTGTTTTATGCACGCGGCGCATGGAATGAAGAAAAAATGACACGCATCGACCGAACGCTGTGCAAGCTGCTGCAAAAATCGATCGCAAAAAAAGACCCCGCCACATATGAACCGTGGATGAAAACCCTGCTGTGCGCAAAGGGGCAGGTCTGCGATTGGACGGATCGGGCCTACCTGGCTCCGCTGATAAAATTGATAAACGGCACAGAATAATATTCATGCGTACCGTGCAAGGGCTGGCCTATGCACGGTACGCACTTATTATAGTAAATTCATAATTCCATACGCGATAAACGGGCTTGCGCAGATCGCGATATAGATCAATGTAATCCATGGCTGATAATCGACATAGAATTCTCGAACGGTCAATGACCACGGGTGTTTGATGAGCACCCATCCGATCAGGTCAAATACAACGGTGATCGTGCCCCAAAGGATGGATGTCGCAATCACATTTGAGAATGTTACGGCCTCCAAACCGCGGAAGTAGCAATACGCAAAGGCCGGAAAGACAATCACATTATACAGCGGATGCCATGGCTTGGTCTTTTCGTAGCCCTCACCCATGCCGGGGCTGTCTTTCATCGATTTCATATGCAATACTACAATATTAAAAACAGTATGTAAAATTCCAATTATGGTGACAATGGCATAGGCCAGCCAATACCATAGCATGGAATGTCCAAAATCTTCCATTCGGTATCCCTCCCAAAATTTCGGTAAACTGCAAGCAAGCCACAGGGCAATCAATCGGCAAGCTGCTTTTGTTCAAACAGCAAATCCATCAGCGCAGTGCCGTGATCCAAGTGTACGCCGTGCAGGCCGTTCGCTTCCGTATAGGCAAGGCCGCCGCCCTGTTCCGTGCGGCTGTCATACAGGAAAAACGGCACCGGGTCGCCGTCGTGGCCGCGCGTTGCAAGGAGGGTCTTGTGGTCGGATAACATCAAAAGGCGATATTCCATGTTCTGCTCCGACAGCCATGCAGTCAGCGGCTGCGTAATGAACGCGTCCAGCTGGCGAATTGCCAGCAGCTTGTCGGAAAGCGAACCGTTGTGGGTCGCTTCGTCCGGTGCTTCCAGATGCAGGCAGAGAAAATCATCATTGGAGGAAAGACATTGCTTGGCAGCTTCCAGCTTGCCGGGATAGTTGGTGTCCACCTCGCCGGTTGCGCCCTCCACCGTTACCGGCTTTAGGCCGCTGAGCGCCGCAATGCCATGCACCAGCGGCACGGCGGAAATGACCGAACCATCATGCCCATAACGTTGCACAAAATTCGGCAGTGCGGATGCCGTTCCCTCCGCCCAGAACCAAATGCCGTTGGCCGGCAGCTTGCCCGCTGCGCGGCGTGCCTGATTCAGCGGATGATTTTGCAGCACCCGGTGTGCGATTTTTTGCAGCCGCGCCAAAACTGCGGCGGTTTCGTTGCCACAGGGCAGCAACGATCGAATCGTTTCGCCCAGATGGTCGTGCGGCGGCGTCAGGCAGATGCCCGCGATGCTGCCCTCACGCTGCAATGCCATGTGGCGAAAAGACGGCGTGGGATGGATGCGCAGGCCGATTTTCTGCGCCGTGGCGGCAAATTCCGGGTCGGCCACCACAGCGGAGATGAGCGCAACGGAGGTTTCGGCGTCAATATTTCCGGCGTTGTGGGAAAGAATTTTCCGCTGTTCATAGGGCAAATCGCCATCCTCCAGCGCGACCATGTTGCAGCGATAGCTGATCTCCCCTGCCCCGACCTCGCAGCCGCTGCCGGCAGCCTCCAAAGGGCTGCGGCCTGTAAAATAGCGGTTGGGGTCGCAGCCGAAAATGGACAAAATGGCGGTATCGCTGCCCGGAATCAAATTTTCCGGCACATTGCGCACCGAGCCGAGCAGGGATTTTTTGCAGAGCGCATCGATATGCGGCTTGTCGGCCGCTTCCAGCGGCGTTTTGCCGTCCAGCTCCGGCACGGGGTTGTCCGCCATGCCGTCGCCGATGATTAGAATATATTTCATTTTGCACGCTCCAATACGTAAGAAAGCATTTCCTCGCGGTTTATCACATCATGATGCAAAACCGGCTGACTGCGCAGCTTGGCCAGATGCGCGGGAATCGGTACGCCGGTCAGGCGGTGCAGCTGCTCCATTTGGTCAAATTCATCACCGCACGCCTCGCCGTCAATGGCCTTGAGCACCGCAGCCGGGAATTTATATGCCGACGCCGTGGACAGCACCACCAGCGGCGCATCCGTTTTGGTTGCGCTGCGATACTGCTCGGCCACATTCCACGCGACCGCCGTGTGCGTATCGCAAAGGTAATGCTGCTCGCGCCACAGCTTGCCGATGGTCTGACTTGTGCCGGCTTCCTCACAGCAGCCCGCCCAGAAATCCTTTTGTAACCGTTGCAGCATGGACGCGTCAATCTGATATTCGCCCGTCTGCGACAGCTGTTGCATCAACGCAGCAACCGTTTCGGCGTTGCCGTCGGACAGGCTATAGAGCAGGCGCTCCAAATTGGAAGAAATCAGAATGTCCATGGACGGCGAGCTGGTTTTATAGAACGGACGGCGGCGGTCATAGTGACCGGTTTGGATAAATTCGGTGAGGACATTGTTGGCATTGGACGCGCAGACAAGTCTACCGACCGGCAGACCCAACTGTTTTGCGATAAAACCGGCCAAAATATCCCCGAAATTGCCGGTGGGAACGACAAAATCTACGGCATCGCCGCGCCGGATGCGTCCCTTCTTCTCCAAGTCGGCATACGCTTTGAAATAGTATACCACCTGCGGCGCCAAGCGGCCGATGTTGATGGAGTTGGCGGAGGAAAGCCGCACCTTGCGTCCGGCCAGCAAATTCTGCTGCGTGACCGCCGAAAAGACCTGTTTTACGCCGTTCTGCGCATCGTCAAAGTTGCCGCGAATGGCGCACACGTGGACATTTTTACCCTGTTGCGTGACCATCTGTGCCTTTTGCACCGCAGACACGCCGTTTTCCGGGTAGAACACGATGATATCGATGCCGGGCACGTCCTGAAAGCCGACCAGTGCGGCCTTGCCGGTATCGCCGGAAGTTGCGGTCAGGATGACGATTTTTTCCTCGCCCTTTGCCGCCACCATCAGCTGCGGCAGCATCGACAACGCCACATCTTTAAACGCCGAGGTCGGCCCGCGGAACAGCTCCAGCACATAATTGTCGCCTACCTGCCGCAGCGGCGTCAAATCAGGCGTTTCAAATTTCCCGGCATACGCGCGCTGCGTCAGCTTGTCCATGTTCGCATAATCCGGCAGCAGTGCGGAAAGAATTTTTGTTGCCATGCCAAGCGTATCCAAGCGCAGGGTACCTTGCCAGTCAAAATCCAGCCGCAGATTCGGCAGCACATACAGCCCGCCGTCCGGTGCCAAACCCTGTAACACGGCCTGCGAAGGCATTGCAGTCAGTGCAGCATTTCGGGTGCTTTGATATTTCATAGGAATACTCCAATCTTTTTTGTTGCATTTTCGTTGGTTCTATGATATATTGTTCTTGTCAGAAAGTCAAGTGTTTTTCTGACAAAGACAGGCGAGGAGTTACCTTTTATGAATATTGCAATTTTAGGATTCGGCACAGTCGGTGTCGGCGTATATGATTTGATGAAGTCGCGCACAGATTTGTGCGTAAAATATGTTCTGGACTTGCGGGAATTTCCCGAACTTGGAAGCCTTCTGACGCACGATGTCAACACCATCCTCTCCGATCCCGATGTCGACACCGTGATCGAGGTGATGGGCGGTCTGCACCCCAGCTTTGAATTTGTCAGTGCTGCGCTGAACGCAGGCAAGCACGTGGTCACCGCCAACAAATATTTGATTTCCACCTATTTCCGCGAGCTGACCGCGCTGGCTACGCAAAATGGCGTCTGTCTGCGCTGTACGGCGGCGGCAGGCGGCGGTATTCCATGGCTGGTGAATCTGGAGCGCGCCAAGCGCGTTGACCGCATCACGCGCCTTGGGGGCATCATGAACGGCACCACCAACTTTATTATGGACGCCATGCAGCACCGGCAGATGGAGTTTGCCGATGCACTTTCCCAGGCGCAGGCGCTGGGCTATGCCGAGGCCGACCCCTCTGCGGACATTGACGGCTGGGATATTCAGCGCAAGCTCGCGATTTCCGCCAACATTGCCTTTGACTGTCTGCTGCGCACGGAGGATATCCCCTGCTGCGGCATTCGGAATATCACCGCCGAGGACGTGCAAATGCTGGCAACGGAGGGCTTGTCCTGCCGTTTGCTGGCAAGCGGTCAGCGCAATGAGGGCAGCGTGTCAGCCTATGTAGAGCCGACTTTGCTTGCTGACGGTTCGCCGGAGGCCGCCGTTCCGTCTAATTTTAATCTAATTACCTTTACCGGCGAAGCGGTTGGCCGCCTGAGCTTCTTTGGGCAGGGCGCGGGACGCTATCCCACCGCCTGCAACTGCGTGCAGGACTGCGTGGACATTGCAAACGGCTGCGGCACGTTCTACTCTGCCGCAATGAAGCACGTGCCGGTGGACAACGACGCCGTCAGCCACGCCTATTACGTCCGCACCGCCGCGCCGGACGGCTGGCTACAGCATTTGACCCGCCGCAAAATGGGAAGCGGTGTGATCACCGAACCGGTCAGCGTCCGCGCGATGCATGAATGGCTGCAACAAGCGCTGCTGCGCGACCCCGGCTGCTTCATCGCCGGGCTGTTATGAACGCCTTGCGCGCAATCACATAGAATAAAGAGGAGATTTTCATGGCAATCGTAACGAAATTCGGCGGCTCGTCCATGGCGGATGCCGCGCAGATGTTGAAGGTCAAGGCCATTGTCGAGGCGGATCCCCGGCGGCAGGTGGTTGTGGTGTCCGCAGCCGGAAAGCGATTTTCCGACGATCACAAAATAACAGACCTCCTGTACCTGTGCCATGCGCACCTGCAATACGGCGTGGACTGCGAGGGCGTGCTGCAAATGATCGAAAGCCGCTATCTGCAAATTCGCGACGAGTTGGGACTGCAAACCGATTTGGAGTCCCACTTTGCCCGTCTGCGGGAAAGAATGCAGCGCGGCATCCGGCAGGACGAATTGGTATCGCGCGGGGAATATTTTTCCGCCCTGCTGATGGCCGATTTGCTCGGATATGACTTTTTAGACGCCAAAAATTGGCTGCACTTTTCCTTTGACGGCACGGTCGATCAGGCAGCCTCCTATCAGGCGTTGGCACAGGCTGCCGAAAACCGCCGCATTGTGACACCCGGCTTTTACGGCTCTCTGCCCGACGGCAGCATCAAAATTTTTTCGCGCGGCGGTTCGGACATCACAGGTGCCCTGGCTGCTGCGGCCATCGATGCGGAGGTCTACGAAAACTGGACGGATGTGTCCGGCATTTTGATGGCCGATCCCAGAATCGTGGAAAACCCGCTGCCCATCGCCAAAATCACCTACAACGAGCTGCGCGAGCTGTCCTACATCGGCGCGCAGGTGCTGCATGAGATGACCATTTTCCCGGTGCGCGAGAAAAACATCCCGCTGAACATCCGCAACACCAACCGGCCGGAGGATCCGGGCACTGTCATCATGGAAGCCTTTGACGACGGCGACGAGCCTTCGCCCAATTTTATCACCGGCATCGCCGGACGCAAGAATTTCTCCATCCTCACCGTTTCCAAAACCGGAATGTCCGGGCAGATCGGCGTGCTGCGGCAGCTTCTGGAAATTCTGGAGGCACACCGCGTGTGCGTGGAATACGTGCCAAGCGGCATTGACACGGTTTCTCTGGTCGTTTCCTCCGAGCAGCTCTCGCCCTGCCTGTATTCCATTTTGGGGCAGCTACAGGAAACCGTCAAGCCCGACAGCATCAAGGTGGTCGAGGATATCGCCATTGTCGCGGCAGTCGGCCGAAAGATGGCCTTCCGCACCGGCACCTCCGGCAAGCTGTTCGCCAAGCTGGGCGAAAACGGCATCAACATCCGCATGATCACCCAAGGGCCGGACGAATTAAATATTATTGTGGGTGTGGACAATAAAGACTTTGCAAATACGGTCAGAGTGTTGTATAATGCTTTTGTAAAGTAGAGGAGGTTGCACTATGAAAAAATATAACGTTGCAATTCTCGGCGCGACCGGTGCTGTCGGTCGAGAAATGATGAAAGTTTTAATCGAACGGGATTTTCCCATAAATGAATTACATCTGCTGGCCAGCGCGCGCAGCGCAGGCAAGGTGGTAGAGTGGAACAGCAAGCCGCTCATGATCGAGGAAGCCAACGAGGACGCCTTTGAAGGCATCGACATTGTGTTGGGCGCAGCAGAAAACGACGTAGCCAAAGAGCTGGCCCCCGCCATTGTCAAAGCAGGCGCCGTGTTTGTGGACAATTCCTCCGCGTTCCGCATGGATCCGGACGTGCCGCTGGTGGTGCCGGAAATCAATCCGGAGGATGTGAAGCTGCACAAGGGTATTATTTCCAATCCGAACTGCTCCACCATCATCACCGCCACCGCCATCAACGCGCTCAATCGTATTTCGCCTATCCGCTCGATGGTCGTTTCCACCTATCAGGCGGTATCCGGCGCAGGCGCGGGCGGCCCCGTGGAGCTTGCCGAGGAAGTGGAAGCGCTGCGCACGGGCAATCCGGTTGCGCCCAAGGTATTCCCCTATCAAATTGCATTCAACCTGATTCCGCAAATCGGCGGCGAAGCGTTTGAGGGCTACACATCCGAAGAAATGAAAATGCAAAACGAAGGCAGACGGATCCTCCATCTGCCGGATTTGAAGGTATCGTGTACCTGCGTCCGCGTGCCGGTCGTGCGCAGTCACTCCATTTCCGTACAGATGCACTTTGCCCAGGCAATTTCCGTGCGTCAGGCGCAGCGCGCCATTGCCACCGCACCGGGCTGCAAGCTGGTCGACCGCCTGAGCGAGCAAGAATATCCGATGCCGCTGGACACCTCCGATCAGGACACAGTATTTGTCGGCCGCATCCGCAAGGATTTGACCGACGAAAACGGCCTTTGCCTGTGGTGCTGCGGCGACCAGATTCGCAAGGGCGCCGCAACCAACGCCATCCAAATTGCAGAATTGCTGCTGGAACAGTAAATAAGGAGCTGTTAAAAAACGGCTGTCAAGAGTGTTTCGATTCGTATTGAGGAGGAAATGCCGGAAAAGCTGGCATTTGTTGCCGATTATGAGGGACGGTCTGTCAACAGCCATATCCTCGTTCTAATCAGAGAAAGTATCAAAAAATTTGAGGACGCGCAGGGGCAGATCAACGGTGCAATTCGGCCGGATATGAATGTAAAGTCCACAAGAAAAAACTGAAAAGGCGATGCGATCCGCGAACCGGGTCGAATCAGAATTTCCCAAAGAATCATAAAATGATTCCGGGTCGTCGATAAAACCGACAACCCGGAATCATTCTATTTTCGACGCCTGCAATCAGCGTATGGTATATTGATAGGTGTCCGCGCCGATTTGAAAATATACGACCAGCGGCGCTTCTGCGCCGTCAACGACCTTCGGGCATTCGATCAGGCCATGATAGTGGCAGGTTGCAAGCGGTGTGCATACAACATCAGCGCTGAAAGATGTAAATCGGTTGTCGCCTTCATCCGTTACGACAAAGCCGCTATAGGTGTAGCCGTTATCATAGTCGGCCGTGGGAGTGAACAAATCCCGGATGTGGACGTCCGTTTTGCCCTTGTTGTAATAGCTGCCGTCCACGTGGATATAAACCTTGCCGCTTTCGGCCGGATAGCTGGTGTAATAACTGCTGGTATTCTGCGGCTTTACCTCATAGGTCAGCTCCACATTGTTCAGTGTAAAGGTGAAATCGTCCGTTTCGATCACATCTCCGAGCGCAATGGGTTTTGTTTTGTCGGCAGGTTCCTCAACGGACGCGGTGACGTCGCTTTCCTCCGCCGTTGTGATGGTGTACCGGTTATCCGTATGCGCGACCATATTGCCGTCTTCATCCCATTCGTATTCGAGGACGGACATATCATCGTTGAAGCCCAAAGTAAATTCGGCCTTTTCATACTGCTCCGCCAGCTTTTCGGGAATGTTGACGCTAAGGCAATAGTCCAAGTCGGTATACGGATCGATCTCATATGATTTATCCCGCTCAAAAACCAGCCTCACATCGTAGCCGGTAACGGTGTAAGAATCGTTTACAACGGCTTTGCCGGCAAAGGAGCTATCCCCAATCGTTGAAAGGGATTTATTTTCAAAGTGACCTCTTACCATTAAGAACTTGTAGCCGCTTTCAATCCACAGTTCGGTGGACGAGTAATCGCTGGTCTCGAAGGAATACTCGTCATAAATATCTATGGAATCAAAGGTCATTGTAAAAGCATCGTTTTCAATTTTATCCCCGATGGAAAGCATGACCGCCTCCTGCGCGGGTTCGGTGGGTTCTTCTGTTTCCGGTTCTGTTTCCGGTTGTGTGGATTCCGGCTCGGTTTGCGCCGATTCCGATTCGGTGGGCGCGCTGGTTTGCGTGGGCGCGCTTTCCTTCGCGGGTTCACTTTTTCCGCAAGCGTAAAGGCTCAGGCACATCGCCACAGCCAAAAGCAGTGCAATTCTTTTTTTCATGATCTGTCCCTCAACTTTCTGTCATCAATTTTTACGTTTGTTTCGGGAAACTCTGATTCAATTTGGATCAGAGTTTCCTTCGATTTTCTCAAAGGTCTGGCGGATCCTCGCGCGCTGCAAGGAGCTGATCCGGAGCTATGCCAAAATACGCCGCGATCTGGGAAACGATTCCCAGATTTCCCGGGGCATTATGCCCATTGTACCAGTGCTTGACCGCGCTGAAGGAAACATGGATGCTGTCGGCCAATTCCATCATGGCTGTGTTTTGGCTTTTTCTCCCGATGCCCGGGGATTCCCACTTGCACCGCATCAATGCTCTGAAGCGCGCAGTATCAAAGGTTTTTGTTGTTCCGTCCTGCATAAGATAAGTCTTCTTTGCCATATCGATCACCCCCAATCCCTGCGGCGTTTTTTATGGTTTCATTATACCAATACCCATTTGGAAAAGATAGGTCGAACCACTTTGCACTGTCGAATTATGGAAAATTGTATCTTTTTTGAAAAAAAGACTGTCTTAAAATGATTTTTACAAACCATTTTAAGACAGTCCCTTTTGTCGCACTTGTCGGGAGCTTACAGATCCTGCGACTGCGCGAGTTGGCGGTTTTTGTAGTTTTTGTTGTCGGTGACATCCATGATCAGTTCAATGCCGGGCGGCAGCTCGATCGGCGTTTCCGCAGAGGGAACCTTGATTTCCATCAGCGCCTTGGAGGTGGAGAATGGGTAGATGTCAATGTCAAAATCCTGATTTTTGTAGGAAATGCGGTAGCGCGTCTTAATAACCGGACGCAGCGACGTATCACATTCCATCAAATATTTAATATAGTGCTTCTCCGAGATGGGTTTCTCTGTTTCCCAACGCTCCGTTTCCGATTTGTTTCGTTTTTCCGTGTAAAAGTACAGGTAATCCGAACCGGTAGACTGCTGGCGAATAATGCGCTCCACCTTCGGGCTGGTTGCACGCAGATAGGTCTGCATCATTTCAAAGCAAGCCGGCTTGTAGTCGCGCTTCAGTGCATCCAGATCCGGCATCCGGATCAGGTATTTATGTATCGTGGACAGCGGCGCAGGCTCGCCCACAATGCGGAAAATGCACTTAATGGCGCGGTTGATTTTTTCCTCAAAGTCAACCGAGTTGTCAATTACGGTCAGATTATGGTGGCGTTCCCACGCGCGCAGCGTGCGGTCGTCCATCTCGCGGGCGTATTCCAGACTTTCCGTGCGGGCCTCGTTGCCAAAATTGTAGGCAAATTCCGCACCCTTGGCGCAGGTGACAAGATGCAAAACGGCATCATAATTTGCCAACACCTCGTCCTCCGTCCGGCCAAACTTGGCGATGGTCGCAGAAAACTCATCGTCGGTGATGTAGGCCTTGTCGTCTAACAAAGCGCGGTCGTAGACGATCAGGACATTCTCTTCCGGAACCATTTCCGCTGCCTTGACGGCCAATGCTTCCTTGTGCAGCTGATCGGCAATGACAAAATCCTGAAATTCCAGCATTGACACGCAATTGTCAAAAGGCTTGATGCCAAAGCCGGAAATCAGCTCGGTTGCGGTTTCTGGGACGGTAATGACTTTCCAGCCGTCATCGCGTTTAAATTCCTTTAAGATGCGGCTGATCAGTGTGGTCTTACCTGCTGCCGGGCCGCCGGTCAGCACGATTTTGACAATTCTCTTTGCCATGGGAACCCACCCTTCTATTTTCGTGTACTACGGCCTTGCGTCCATCGCGGCTTTTCCCATCCGCCAATGGACGCAAAGTCCTTTTCTATTGTACCATTCTATTGCGCATATTGCAACAAAATGTTCGCACGTTTTTGTGAAATTTTACAGAAAATCAGCACATTTTCGCGCCGGCCGGGATTGCATCATCCAGCATGACCAGATGCAGCTTTTCCTCGCCGTATTCGGTATGCACGGCAGAAATCAACATTCCGCACGATTGCAGCCCCATCATTTTGCGCGGCGGCAGATTGACGATGGCCAGCAGCGTCTTGCCAACCAATTCTTCCGGCTTGTAGAATTTGGCGATGCCGGAGAGAATTTGCCGGTCGGTGCCGGTGCCGTCGTCGAGCGTGAAGCGCAGCAGCTTGTCGGATTTCTTGACCGGCTCGCACGCCTTGACCTTAACGGCGCGGAAGTCGCTGCGGCAGAAGGTGTCAAAATCGACAGGTTCGGCATTGAGCGGCTCTGTTTCCATCGCGGGCAGTGCGGCGCGGCGTGCTTTTTCTACGGCTTCTTCGTGAATCCGCTCCAGCTCGGCAAGCTCCTTTGCAACATCGATGCGGGGGAACAGCGGCGCGCCGCCGGTTACCTGCGCGTCACGCGGCAAGGTTCCAAAGAATGCCATTGATTCCCAGCCGGCCTCGTCTGCACCAATGCGGCGCAAAATTTCCGCGCTGGTGTCCGGCATGAACGGCTGCAGCAGACCGGCGCAAATGCGCACGGTTTCCAGCAAATTGTACATCACGCGCGCCAGCCGTGCCGTCTTTTCCGGCTCCTTCGCCAGCTTCCACGGCTCGTTTTCGTCAATATATTTGTTGGCGCGGGAAATCACCTTAAAAATCTCCGCCAAAGCATTCTGGAACGCGTACTTTTCCATCTGCTCGGCATAGCTGTGGTTGAGCGCGCAGGCCATGGTGATCAATTCATCATCCTTGGAAGCATCCTCTTCCTGCTCCAACGGCAGCTTGCCGTCAAAATATTTCTGCACCATCGCAACCGTGCGGCTGACAAGGTTGCCCAAGTCGTTGGCGAGGTCGACATTGATGGTGTTGATGAGCAATTCGTTGGAAAAATTACCGTCCGAACCGAACGGGAACGACCGCAGCAGGAAGAACCGCAGGCTGTCCACGCCATAACGCTGCGCCAACAGATAGGGATCAACCACGTTACCCTTGGATTTGGACATCTTGCCGCCGTCGAGCAGCAGCCAGCCGTGGCCGTAAACACGCTTGGGCAACGGTTCGCCCACGCTCATCAGCATGGCAGGCCAAATGATGGTGTGGAAGCGGACAATTTCCTTGCCGACAAAATGCACATCGGCCGGCCAATACTTGGCGTAGTCGTTGTGCGCGCTGTTGCAATAGCCGAGCGCGGTTGTATAATTAAACAGTGCGTCCACCCAGACATATACCACATGACCGGGGTCAAAATCCACAGGGATCCCCCATTTGAACGAGGTGCGCGACACGCACAAGTCCTCCAGACCGGGCTTAATGAAGTTGTTGACCATCTCATTGACGCGGGAACGCGGCTGCAAAAAGTCAGTATTTTCCAGCAAATCGCGGACTTTATCGGCATATTTCGACAGGCGGAAGAAGTAGGCCTCCTCCTCGGCCTCATGCACCTCGCGACCGCAGTCGGGGCATTTGCCGTCGACAAGCTGGCTCTCCGTCCAGAACGATTCACAGGGCGTGCAATACAGGCCCTTGTACGAGCCTTTGTATATATCCCCGTTTTCATACATTTTTTTGAATATTTTTTGCACCGCTTCGCAGTGGTAATCATCCGTGGTGCGGATGAAGCGGTCATAGGAAATGTTCATCAGCTTCCACAGATCCTTGACGCCGCCCTCACCCTCGACGATGTTGTCTACAAACTGCTTGGGCGTGATGCCCGCCTGAGCGGCCTTTTCCTCGATCTTCATGCCATGCTCGTCCGTGCCGGTGAGGAACATGACGTCATAGCCGCGGAATCGCTTGTAACGCGCCATGGTGTCCGTTGCTACGGTGCAATACGTATGGCCGATGTGCAGCTTGTCCGAGGGGTAATAAATGGGGGTTGTAATGTAAAACTTTTCCTTGCAATGCTCACACATAGATACATTTCTCCTTCTATCCGTTGCGCACATTCGTGCGGTATATTTTCACATTATATAGTATAATCAATCCACACCAAAATAGCAAGCAAATTCCAAAAAAATCCGCCCCGGCCGTTCCTTTTTGCCGGTAAGTGTGCTATAATAACCACAAACAGGTGCGTAAAGCGCACCTCGCTGATTTTTGTGCGGCATATGCCGCACACGCAGCGCCTTGCGCTGCAATTA
>CAMDZY010000033.1 GCA_945910975.1 uncultured Clostridia bacterium
CCGCCGGCTCGGTGACCGGCTCCATGCTGACCGCCGACACCGGCGCCTACTTCGTTGGCCGGGCATTCGGCAAGCACAAGCTGGCTCCCGTCATCAGCCCGAAAAAAACCGTAGAGGGTGCAATTGGCGGCGTGCTGTTTACGGTGCTGTTTATGGAAATCTACTGCCTGATTTTCGATTTTGGCTTTGGCTATCATATGAACTATTTCTATGCCGCAATTTACGGCGTTGTCGGCTCGATTTTGTCGATTGTCGGCGATTTGACCTTCTCCGTGATCAAGCGTCAGGTTGGCATCAAGGACTATGGCAAGCTGCTACCGGGTCACGGCGGCGTTTTGGATCGTTTCGATTCCATGACCATTGTTGCGCCGCTCACGGAGCTGTTGGTCATTCTGCTGCCAATCGTCAGTAAATAAGGTGATCGTATGACAAATGCACTTTCCATCCTTGGCAGCACCGGCTCCATCGGGCGTCAAAGTCTGGATGTAGCGGAGCATCTGCACATTCCGGTCGTGGCGCTGGCCGCCGGAAGCAATGTGCCGCGCATGGCGGAGCAATGCCGCAAATTTCACCCCCAACTGGCGGTGATGGCAACCGAACAGAGCGCACAAGCGCTGCGGGATGTATTAAATGACGATTCCATTCATATCCTTTATGGGATGGACGGACTCATGCAAGCTGCCACCCTCGACGCCGCCGACACGGTCATTACCGCCGTGGTCGGCACGCTGGGCTTGCGCCCCACGTTGGCCGCGATCCGGCAGGGCAAACGCATTGGCCTTGCCAACAAGGAAACCATGGTCTGCGCGGGAGAACTGGTGATGCAGGAGGCCGCAGCGCACAATGCCGAGATTATTCCGGTCGATTCGGAACACTCCGCCATTTTCCAATGCCTGATGGGCAACCGCGACCGCAGCCAGGTCAAAAATTTGATTCTCACCTGCTCCGGCGGACCGTTTTTCGGAATGCGGCGGGAAGAATTGGAAAACGTCACAAAAGATGACGCGTTAAAACACCCAAACTGGAAGATGGGCGCAAAAATTACCATCGACTGTGCTACCCTGATGAACAAGGGTCTGGAAGTCATTGAGGCTATGCGCCTGTACCGGCTTCCGCCGGAACAGGTGAAGGTCGTGATCCACCGGCAGAGCATCGTCCATTCTCTGGTGGAATACAACGACGGCGCGGTGCTTGCGCAGCTGGGGCAGCCGGATATGCGCCTGCCCATTCAGCTTGCCATGACCTATCCCGACCGTCTGCCCTCCCCGGTAGCACCGCTTGACTTGCTCACCTGCGGTGCACTGACCTTCCAGTCGCCCGATTTGGACGCGTTCCCCTGTCTTGCCATTGCCATGGAGGTTGCCCGTCAAGGCGGCACGGCACCGGCTGCGATGAATGCGGCCAACGAGATTGCCGTGGGTCTGTATTTGCGCGATCAAATCAAATTCTACGACATCCCCGCCCTTGTCCGCAGCGCGCTGGACACGGTACCTTTTATCGCTGCGCCCAACCTATTTGAAATTCTGGAAGCCGATGCTGCAGCGCGCCGCGTTGTGCAGCAGCAATTCCCGAAATGAGGCTGATATCTTGTATATTGTAATTGCAATTTTACTCTTTAGTTTTCTAATCTTCATCCACGAATTGGGGCACTTTGTGGCAGCAAAGCTGTCCGGCGTGCAGGTCAATGAGTTTGCCCTGTTCATGGGGCCGAAAATCTTTGCCAAAAAAATCGGCGAAACCACTTACCGCATCAACTGGATCCCCATCGGCGGCTACTGCGCCATGGAGGGCGAGGACGGCGACAGCGATAATCCGCGTGCCTTTTCCGCAGTCAAGGTTTGGAAACGACTGATTATTCTATGCGCCGGCTCCTTTATGAACCTTGTGGCAGGCTTTTTGATCGTTCTGCTGATCACGAGCTGCACCGCCGAGGGCATTGCCACGGCAGAAATCACCCATTTGGAGCCGCAGAGCGATCTGGTTGCCGCCGGAATTCAAGAGGGCGACGAGATTTACTCCATTGACGGCAATCGCGTGTTTATCTCCTCCGAGCTGTCGTTGCTGCTGAGCCGTAACAACACCGGCGTGTTCGATTTTACGGTACTACGCGACGGAAAAAAGCTGGATTTTCATGACATTACGCTGACAAAAAAGGATTTTAACGACGGCACCCAGCCGCGTTACGGGTTAAGCTATGGCGGGTTTGAAGAAGCCACGTTTGGCAATGTGATGTCTTACTCCTGGAATTCCTGCCGCTATTTCAGCCGTCTGGTCTGGTTCGGTCTGTCCGATCTGGTCAGCGGCAATGCCGGGCTGAACGATTTGGGCGGCCCCGTGAAAATTGTGGAGGTCGTCAACGAAGCCGGCCAGCAGGCAGAATCCACCGCCGATGGCGTTTGGAACACGCTGTACCTGTTCGCCTTCATCGCGGTGAACTTGGCCGTGATGAATATGCTGCCGATTCCGGCGCTCGATGGTGGACGCGTAGTCATTCTGCTTTTGACTTGTGCCATTGAAAAAATAACCCGCAAAAAACTCAATCCCAAATATGAAGCCTACCTTAACGGCGCTTGTATGGTGCTGTTGCTTGCCTTTATGGCGTTTATCACATTGCATGATGTAATCGGATTATTCCACTAGGAGTTGTACTATGACAAGACAGATAAAAGCCGGAAATATTCTTGTAGGCGGCGGCGCACCGGTGTCCATCCAATCCATGCTCAACACCCGCACCACAGACGTTGCCGCCAGTTTGCAGCAGATTCGCGATTTGGCCGCAGCCGGATGCGAAATCGTCCGTCTGGCGGTGCCGGATGCCGAGGCTGCCAAGGGCTTTGCCGAAATCGCTGCGCAATCTCCGTTGCCGCTGGTTGCCGACATTCATTTTGATTACCGGCTGGCGATTGCCGCTGCCGAGGGTGGCGCTGCCAAAATCCGCATCAACCCTGGCAACATCGGTGGAGAGGATCGCGTCAAGGCCGTGGTGGACTGCTGCAAGGCGCATCATATTCCCATCCGCATCGGCGTCAACGGCGGCAGTCTGGACAAAACGCTGCTTGCCAAATACGGCCACCCCACGCCGGAAGCGCTGGTAGAAAGCGCCTTTTCCCACATCCGTCTGTTGGAAAAATACGGATTCTATGACACTTGTATATCCATGAAATCCTCTAACGTGCCGGTTATGATGGAAGCCTATCGCCTGTTCTCCCGCCAGTCGGACTATCCGCTGCACGTAGGCGTCACCGAAACCGGCACCGAATCCATGGGCATTATCAAGTCCTCCATCGGCATCGGTGGGCTTTTGTGCGAGGGAATCGGCGATACCGTGCGCGTTTCTCTCACGGCCGACCCGGTGCGCGAAGTAGAAATCGCCAAGCAGATTTTAAAAGCCGCCGGTGTCCGCAAGGGCGGCGTCAATCTCATCTCCTGCCCGACCTGCGGCCGAACACGAATTGACCTGATCGGTCTGGCCGAGCAGGTGGAGCAGGCACTCAAAAATTGCGAGAAAAATATCACGGTCGCCGTGATGGGCTGTATCGTCAACGGCCCCGGCGAGGCGCGCGAAGCCGATGTCGGCATTGCCGGCGGCGATGGCTGCGGCGTGCTGTTTGTCCACGGCGAGTTAAAGGAAAAACTGCCCTACGACCAGTTGTTACCCGCACTGCTGCGCTATATTGATGTGTTATGAATCAGATTGTTCATTTTTCTCAACTATTTCCCGGCTGTGTGCCGGACGAGCTGGCGCAGGCCACTGTGCAAAACGCAGAAGTTTTTCCGGAGGAACGCCGCATCTGTGTCCACTTGTTCCGGGAAACCTATCTGCCCATACGTAAAACCAGTGCCGTGCAATCCCAGATTGCACGGTTATATGGTTTGCGCCAGTTGGATTTACATCTGCACTATCCCGCCGAACAACTGCCCAACATGAATTTTTCCGACCTGACGTGGGTGCTGACGCAGCGCTACTCGCCTGCAACCGCCATTTTGGCAGGCTGCAGATGGGAGTTGGACAGCAAAGTGCTTCGCTGTCACCTGCGCGCCAACGGCGTTGCAGAGCTACAGCCGTACCTGCGCCATGGCTCGGATTATCTCAAAGACTGCTTTGGCGTGTCGGTACAGCTGGAACTGATGCCCGGCAATTCGGCAACCGGCACAGAGCTGTTTGCACAAACCGAGCGCATCCGCATGGAAGCTCTCAACCATCTGCCCACAACGGCGCCATCCGCACACGCAACACCCGCGCCGAAAAAGGCCGATACGCCAAGCGATGTCATTTTCGGAAAACCCTTCTCCGGCCCTGCCACACCGATGAAGGATCTGGATATCGACATGGGGCAGGTCATTGTGGAGGGCGAGGTATTTTTTGCCGAACACAAGGAGCTGAAAAAGCGTAACGCGTGGGTCGTCAATTTTGCCATGACCGACCAGACAGGCTCCGTTCGCATCAATCAATTCATGGAGGGCGATAAATCCAAGCCGATCTTGGAACAAATCTCCCCGCCAAACCCCAAAAAAATGAAACCCGGCAGCTATATCCGCGTGCAGGGTCGCATGACTGTGAACCGCTACGACAATGAGCTGGTGCTACAGCCGCGCAACATCATGCTCGCCAAGCGCCCTGTTCGCGTTGACGCGGCCAAGGACAAACGTGTTGAATTGCATCTGCACACCCTGATGTCCTCCATGGACGCTCTGACCAATACACAAATGGCCGTCCGGCAGGCCGCAGCCTGGGGACACAAGGCCATTGCCATCACCGATCACGGCGTCGCGCAGTCGTTCCCGGATGCACTGCACGCCGTCGAGGGTGGCTGCAAGGTGGCCGGAACCGACGAGCCAATCAAAATTTTATACGGTTGCGAGGGATATTATGTAAACGACGTTGACGACCGCATTGTGGTACACGGCGAGCAAAATCAAACCTTCGACCGGGAAATTGTGGCATTCGACCTGGAAACCACGGGACTTTCGGCGCAACACGATGAGATTACCGAAATCGGCGCCGTTGTCATGAAAAACGGCGAGGTTCTGGACAAATTCCAGACCTTTGTTAATCCCGGCAGGCCGTTGAGTCAGAAAATTACGGATTTGACCGGCATCACGGATGAAATGTTAAAAGACGCTCCATCCCTGTCCGAGGCGCTGCCAAAATTTATCGAATTTTGCGCCGGACGCCCGCTTTGCGCCCACAACGCCGACTTTGACGTCGGCTTTATCACCGCAGGCTGCCAGCGCTTGGGGCTAAGCTATCAGCCGACTTATGTTGACACCCTCATTCTGGCGCAAAATCTCATGCCCAAGCTGAGCAAGCACAAGCTAAACATCGTGGCCGATGCCCTCAGTCTGCCGGATTTCAACCATCACCGCGCCTCTGATGATGCCATCACCTGCGGCTATCTGCTGATGCGGTTTTACCGAATGCTGGAGGAAGAACACGATATTCACGATTTGGCATCCATCAACGGCGCCATGACCAAGCTGCGCAGCGGCGGTCGGCTCGATGGGCGACACACGCGCCATATCATTCTGTTCGCCAAAAACCAGACCGGACTGCGCAATCTTTACCGCCTGATTTCCTACGGCAATTTAAAGTATTATAAACGTGTTCCCCGCATTCCCAAGTCGGAACTGCTGCAATGGCGTGAGGGCATCCTGATTGGCTCTGCGTGCGAGGCCGGCGAGCTGTTTCAAGCGATCGTTGCGCACAAAAGTCACGCGGAACTGAAACGAATCGCCGAATTTTACGACTTTTTGGAGATCCAACCGCTTGCCAACAACCGCTTCATGCTGACCAAGGGTCTGGCCGAGAGCGAGGAGCAGCTGCGCGAATTTAACCGCACCGTCGTTCGTCTGGGGGAAGAACTGGGCAAACCGGTCGTTGCCACCGGCGACGTGCATTTTTTGAACCCGGAGGATGAAATTTTCCGCCACATTCTTCTGGCAACCAAGGGATTCGAGGACGCCGACAAGGCATTGCCCCTGTATTTCCGTACGACAGACGATATGTTGCAGGAGTTTTCCTATTTGGGCGAAGAGAAAGCCTATGAAGTCGTAGTGAAAAACACCAACCTGATTGCCGATATGTGCGAAACCGTTCGCCCGGTGCCGCACAACCTGTTCGCACCCAAAATTGAAAATTCCGTGGAGGATTTGAAACGACTCGTCTATGGCAAAATGCACCGCCTATATGGAGAACATCCTCCCAAGCTGATTTCCGAACGTGTTGAAACAGAGTTAGGCGATATTATTCGCTGTCACTATGACGTGATTT
The DNA here is from genome assembly GCA_945910975.1 of uncultured Clostridia bacterium. Classification (GTDB taxonomy): domain Bacteria; phylum Bacillota; class Clostridia; order Oscillospirales; family Oscillospiraceae; genus JAKSPM01. The sequence continues at coordinate 6,272 of CAMDZY010000033.1, forward strand.
ATATGTCCGCGCAGAAATTGGTGCAAAATTCGCTGGAGCATGGCTATCTGGTCGGCTCGCGTGGGTCTGTCGGTTCGTCCATTGTGGCGTATATGTCCGGCATTACCGAGGTCAACTCCTACCCGCCGCACTATCGCTGCACCAATCCCGATTGCAAATTCACCACCTTTGACACGGCGTCCATTGATACGGTCGATGAACACGCCGATGATCCGGAGCTTGTAAAACGTGCGCTTTGGGCGAAAGCCAACGCCGCCTGCGGCGCTGATTTGCCGGATGCCAACTGCCCCAAGTGCGGCGCACCGTTCGCCAAAGAGGGCTTTAACATTCCGTTTGAAACCTTTTTGGGCTTTGGTGGCGACAAGGTTCCCGATATCGACTTGAATTTCTCCGGCGAGTATCAGGCCAAGGCACACGCCTACTGCGTGGAAATGTTTGGCAGTGACCACGTTTTTCGCGCCGGAACCATCGGCACGGTTGCCGAGAAAACCGCCTTTGGCTATGTCAAGCACTATCTTTCCGACCGCAACCAAACCGCCAGCCACACCGAGGAATTGCGCCTGTCCACAGGCTGCGTCGGCGTCAAGCGCACCACCGGCCAGCATCCCGGCGGTCTGGTGGTCATTCCGCAGGAAAATGAGATTTGGGACTTCTGCCCCGTCCAGCACCCGGCAGACGACCCCAATTCCGACTGGATCACCACGCATTTTGAATACCACTCGATGGAAGAAAACCTGCTAAAGCTGGATATGCTGGGTCACGATGACCCCACCATGATTCGAATGCTGGAGGATTTGACCGGCGTAGACGCCAAATCCATCCCGTTAGACGACAAAGACACGATGTCCATCTTCACCTCCAGCAAGGTGCTGGGATATGAAAATGACCCGCTCTTAGGCCCTGTCGGTTCGTGCGGAATCCCGGAATTCGGTACCGGCTTCACGCGCGGGATGCTTCAGGAAACGCAGCCGACCGAATTTGACACACTGATCCGCCTTTCCGGCTTTTCCCACGGCACGGATGTGTGGCTGGGCAATGCCCGCGACATTATTCTGTCCGGCACCGGCACCGTTTCCCAAGCAATCGGCTGCCGCGACGACATCATGCTGTACCTCATCAAGTGCGGAATGCCGGAAAAACGCTCGTTTAAAATCATGGAGGCCGTCCGAAAGGGTCGCGGTCTGCCGGAGGGTGCCGAGCAGGAAATGATTGACGCCGGCGTGCCGAAGTGGTATATTGAATCGTGCAAAAAAATCAAATACTTGTTCCCCAAGGCACACGCGGTTGCCTATGTCATGATGGCCTTCCGCATTGCTTGGTTCAAGGTACATGAACCGCTGGCGTTTTACGCCGCATATTTCTACCGCCGCAGCCAAAAAGGCGGCTTCGACGCCGCCATGATGACGCAGGGCATCGACAAGGTCAAAGAATCGATCGAGCGCATCAAAAATGACCCCGAGTCCACCGACAAGGACAGCGATTTGATGACCACGCTGGAGTTGTGCTATGAATTCTACCTGCGCGGCTTCCGCTTTGCCCCGATCGACCTCTACCGCTCGCACGCCACAAAGTTCATCATTGCAAACGGCGAACTTCTGCCACCCTTTGTAGCAGTGTCCGGCTTAGGCGAAACCGCCGCATGGGATATCTACCACGGCCGTGAGGGGAAGCACTTCATCTCCATCGAAGAATTCTCCGCCGCCTGCCCCAAGGTATCCCAGACGCACATTGAAAATCTCCGTCAGGCAGGCGCCTTTGGCGATCTGCCCGCCACCAGCCAGATTACACTGTTTTAACCCCCGATTTTTGTACAAAATGTAAAATATTGCCCCAATCGGTTGCAAATTTTTTGGTTTTATGCTATACTGGTTTTATCATTTTTTGAGTAAAGGAAGGGTTCTTCTATGCAAGATACAGGCAGACAGTTTCATATCCACTGCGTCGAGGGCGACGTTGGCCGTTACGTAATTCTCCCCGGTGACCCCGGTCGCTGCGCCTCCATCGCCGCACTGTTCGACGATGCCAAACATATTTCGCAAAACCGTGAGTATAATATCTATACCGGCACTCTGCTGGGTGAAAAGGTTTCCGTTTGCTCCACCGGTATCGGCGGCCCCTCCGCTTCCATCGCAATGGAAGAGCTGCACAACATCGGCGCTGATACCTTTATCCGCACCGGCACCTGCGGCGGCATCAATCTGGACGTCAAGTCCGGCGATATCGTGGTCGCAACCGGCGCGATTCGCTTTGAACATACCTCCATGGAATATGCCCCCATCGAATATCCCGCCGTCGCAAACCTTGATTTGACCATCGCGCTGCGCCAGGCCGCTCTGGCCATGGGCAAGACCACACATACCGGCGTTGTGCAGTGTAAAGACGCTTTCTACGGCCAGCACAGCCCCGCCAAGATGCCCGTTTCCTATGAACTGCTGCAAAAGTGGGAAGCATGGAAGCGCCTTGGCGTTCTGGCATCCGAAATGGAATCCGCCGCACTGTTCGTTGTGGCCGATGCACTGGGCTGCCGCTGCGGTTCTTGCTTCCATGTAATTTGGAACCAGGAACGCGAAGCCGCCGGTCTGGATCAGACCATGAGCGAAGATACCTCCGCTTCTGTCCGCGTCGCAGTTGAGGCGCTCAAGCTCGTCATTGCGCAGGATCGCGCTGCCGCAAAATAATCATTCCACAGGGTTGCCACGGCAACCAACCAAAAAGCATTGTGAGGTGTAATGTCTATGAGAACATTGATCGGTCTGCTGATTGCCATTGCAATCATTGTTTCGTTGTGCGTTGTGGCAAACAACTATCTCGACGATTACCTCATCGACACCGGCAGTTGGCCGCCCTCGCTGGACTGGGAGCGCTTTGTTTCCGACAAGGCAAACAAATTCGTCGACCATCTCTACGAGCAGGTTCCCACCACCGACACAACTACCGAGCCTTCCTCAGAAAGCTAACTTTCACCCCGCCGCGATCCCACGCGGCGGGTTTTTCTTCTTTTTGATTTGATTTGTAACATGATATCCCGTGCTTTTCTTTGCAAAAAAATTTTTATTTTTCACAAAAAAAGTCCGTGTTATTAGTAAATGCTAATGCAAGCATTCGCAAAGAGTATTATAATATCCTCAGATAAAGGAAATGGAGGATATTATATGAAACGAATCACACATATTTTATCGGCGCTGCTGGTTTGTGTCCTGCTCCTTGGTATGATGCCAGCCGTAGCCCTTGCCGCCGATGCCCCCGGCGACTTTGCCAACGCGCAACCGATCAACGTAAACACAAGCTACAGTGACAATATCAGCGATGCAGAGGACCTTGACTACTTTCGCTTCGCACTGCCGAACGCCGGTACCGTCGATGTGACTTTTACCCGTAAAAATTTGGTCGATAAGAATGAGTACTGGGGAATTGAAATTTACAACGAAAAGACAGAGCAGATTTGCTACTACTCAATTGACGGCTTGAGTGCGTCCAGCACAACCTATACCGTTGGTCTTGACCGTGGCACATACTATATAAGAATCCAGGGCGGTAATTTTTCCTATGGCTATAGCCATAGATTTGTCACAGATACTTACACATTTCGTGTAAATTTTAAAGCCGCAAACTGTGAACACGAATTAAACGAAAAACCTGCCGATGCCACAAGCATTGAACTCAATACCTCTTATGTTGGCTCGATCAATTATGATAAAGATATCGATTATTACAAAGTCACAATCCCTCAAGCGGGAATAATAAATCTTACATTTGGCCGCAAGAAACTATCAGATACAAACGAATACTGGGGAATTGAAGTCTACAACGAGAAAACAGAGCGGATTTGTTTCTATTCAATTGATGGTCTAAGCGAGTCCAGCACAACCTATACGGTTGGCCTTGACCGTGGTACATACTACATAAGAATCCAGGGCGGTAATTTTTCCTATGGCTATAGCCATAGATTTGTCACAGATACTTACACATTTTGCGTAAATTTTAAAGCCGCCAACTGCGAGCAAGAGTTAAACGAGCAGCCTGCTGATGCCACAAACATTGAACTCAATACCTCTTATGTTGGTTCGATCAATTATGATAAAGATATCGATTATTACAAAGTCAAAATCCCTCAAGCAGGAACAATAAATCTTACATTTGGCCGCAAGAAACTATCAAACACTAGCGAATACTGGGGAATTGAAGTCTACAACGAGAAAACAGAGCAGATTTGTTTCTATTCAATTGATGGTCTAAACGAATCCAGCACAACCTATACGGTTGGTCTCGACCGTGGCACATACTATATAAGAATCCAGGGCGGTAGTTTTTCCTATGGCTATAGCCATAGATTTGTCACAGATACTTACACATTTCGTGTAAATTTTAAAGCCGCAAACTGTGAACACGAATTAAACGAAAAACCTGCCGATGCCACAAGCATTGTACTCAACACCTCTTATGTCGGTTCAATCAATCGTGACGAAGATCTTGATTATTACAAAGTGGTGCTCCCCCGGGCCGGAGTTCTTGACCTGACATTCAACCGCAATAATTTGGAGAACCCCGCTGAATACTGGCAAATTACAATCTATAACGACCAAACAAAGCAGCTTTACACATTCTCCGTAAACGGCCTAACCAAATCCAGCACATTCCACACCAACCAACTGAGCAGCGGCACATACTATATCAAAGTCAATGGCGGCAGTTTTTCCTACGACTACAGCCATAAATTTGTCACGGATTCCTATTCATTCATGCTGAGTATGCAATGCGCCGGAGGGAGCGGCTGTCCCAGTCATCAATTTACGGACGTTCCGAAGTCCGGCAACTGGGCGCACGCAGGAATTGACTTTGTGTTGAAGCATGGCTTGTTTGCAGGCACTTCCAAGACAAAGTTCAGCCCGAACAGCCCCATGACCCGCGCCATGCTGGTCACGGTTCTGTGGCGCTTGGACGGAAAGCCCTCACCCAGATATGGAAATAGCTTCTCTGATGTCAAAAACGGGCAATGGTACACCAATGCCATCCGGTGGGCTTCGGAAAAAAATATTGTCAGCGGTGTCGGTGGCAGCAAGTTCAATCCGAATGGCAATATTACACGCGAGCAGATGGCCGCAATCCTATTCCGCTATGCAAAATTTAAGGGCTACGATGTTTCCGACCGTGGCAATTTGAATGGTTTCCCTGATGTGTCCAAAGTCTCCGCATATGCGAAGGAGGCGCTGTCTTGGGCAAATGTCAATGGCTTGATCACCGGTACAACGCTCAATGGCACTACCGTCCTCAATCCCCGCGGCAATGCGACACGTGCGCAAGTTGCCAGTATTCTGATGCGTTACGTGCAAAATATCGTAGAAAAGTAAGCGCTTACGCGGCTAATGCATCCTTTCCCATGTTCCCCTCGCTTTGGGGCGTGCCGGCTCTCCACCCCGGCATGCCCCAACTTTTTTATGTGAAAAACTATGGGCAATCTTTCGCCGCAAATTCGACCGGCATGGATTGACAAAGCAAATGGTTTCTTGTATAGTATATTTGATAGATGACGGTTGTTTTCTACAACGCATCTGCAAAATTTTGGAAAGGAAGCTGCTGCCATGCCGCAAAATCTCAGTACACCTGCTGCGCGTCGCGCCGCTCGCCGGAAAGCTGCAGCAAAACGCCGCAAAAAGCAGCGGCAGCAGCGTCTTGTTTTGCTGGTTTGCGCCGCCTCTTTGATTTTGATTGCAGTTCTCCTCTTAGTCAATCATTCCTCCGCCAAGAAGTCTGCGCCGCCCCCGAGCGAGCCGGCGCCTTCCACTTTGGAAACGACCGCTCCGTCGGAACCCACGCAGGGTGCGCCAGGAGGTGATGTGCTGGCCAAGTATTCCAGCCCTATCTCTGACGGTTATAATCGCACTGTCAACCTACAATTGGCCTGTGCGGCCATTGACGGCACTGTGGTTCCTGCCGACGGTGTTTTCTCTTTCAACGAAACCGTTGGCGAACGCACCGAGGAAAAGGGCTATCTTCCCGCAGATATCTACGCGGCTGGGATGACCGTTGCACAAACCGGCGGCGGTATCTGCCAAGTGGCATCAACACTTTATCTGGTCGCATTAAAATCTGATATGGAAATTGTAGAGCGTCATAGCCATCAATTTTCCGTAAGCTATGTCCCACTTGGAATGGACGCCTCGATTTACTACGACGAAGATGAGGACTTCCGGTTCAAAAACAACAGCGGTTCCCCCATCCGTATCAATGCCGCTGTGAATGATGGAAACGTGGACATTTCCATTGAAGGTACGAAGAAAAACGATAACTATACCGTGATGGAGTACGAGGTACTTGCCACCTATGAACCGGAAGAAGTGGAACAAATCAACTGGCAGGAAGATTCCGATTACCGCGAAGTCATTTCAACTCCCATTACAGGCTATTACGTGCAAACCTACCGCTGCACCTACGCCGTGGACGGTACGTTGCTCAGCAAAACGGAGGAAGCTGTTTCCAACTACTTTAAGCGCGACAAAGTCACCGAGATCGGCCCACCAAAGCCGGAGGAGAATACCGACTGTAATACCGCAGATTAAATTTTCACAATTGATTGGGCTGCACCAAAGAAAGTTTGGTGCAGCCCTCAGTCTGTCGAAAAACTTCGTTTTTCGACAGAGTTCTTCCTCGCGGAAGAACATTGCCGGACGCTGCATCGCACTCGCCAAGTGCCTGTGGCACTTGGCTCGCACGTTTGCGTCCTGTAAGGTATTTTTTGTGACGCGCATGTCGCCGCAAAAAATGATTGAATTTTATTCGCCGC